>CABPCX010000059.1 GCA_902406135.1 uncultured Eubacteriales bacterium | reverse complement strand
CGGCGACCCCACAGGAACAGGCAGCGGCGGAGAGAGTATGTATGGAGAATACTTTGAAGACGAATTTTCTCCTAATCTCTATAACTTCAGAGGAGCACTTTCCATGGCTAATGCCGGCCCCAACACAAACGGAAGCCAGTTCTTTATTGTTCAGGCTAAAACCGTTACAGAAGGCTACTGGGATTATATTGATGAAATAGTTGCTGAATACGGCACAGAAAACGTACTCTACAACAGCCAGACAGGAAATATGGTAAAGGTAAACTATTCAGACGAGGCACGCCAGATTTACAATGAAATAGGCGGTACACCTCACCTTGACTACTGCCATACAGTATTTGGACAGGTATTTGAAGGAATGGAAGTTGTTGATGCCATTGCTTCTGTAGCTGTTGACGAAAACGATAAGCCTGCCGATGATGTAATAATCGAGTCTATAACATTCGAAAACTACGGAGAATAATATTTCCCGGAGGTGCGGTATGAAAAAGATAGTATTAACAGCCATTATTGCTGCTTTAATAAGCACAACGGCCTGGGCGAAACCTGGAGATACAGCCGGATATATTTATCCTACGGATATCCGGACGGACTTTTACGGCAGAAAAATAAACTCTTATAATATAGGAGGCCAGACGGTGATTCTGGGTGAAGACCTGGGGTACTTTGGCTTTGATATTATCTGGAATCCGCAGGACAGAACACTTGAAATAAATGACAGATATAATAATCCACAGGATGCAGGATATAAAAGGGACATAAGCCTCTATATCCTGCCTGAGGGATACTATTCGCATAAGGCACCTGACAGGATATATGAGACCGACATAAAGACCTTTTTAAACGGAAAAGAGATAAAGGGATACAATGTGGGCGGACAGACTGCCATTGTATGTGAAGATTTGAGAAATTACGGCTACAGCGTTGAATGGAATGCCGAAAACAGGACGTTATCCGTTGAAGGAAACGGTGAATACAATGAAGTAGAATCCGATATTGGAAATGTAATTGTAACAGGCAGGCTCAACGCCGAATTAGCCAAGACCACAAAAGAAGTCGGCATACTTCTTAAAAACGGAGAAAAACTCAGGGGACTTTATGCCTCTGATTTTAATACCCATTATGTATCTCTGGCTGATTTTCTCAAGGCTTCGGGCTCGGAATGGTCTTTCAACGGTGAGACTATAGCCATAAAACCCGGTACAGGAGACGTACAGCTTTCTGATGCCCTTTGGTTGTATGACAACAAAGAAGAAGCCGAAAAGAAAGTTGATAAAATATATCTGGAAATTTTATGCGGAGACAGCCGTATAGATGTTTCTTATGAGAAGGGCGGAAGCCTTCTTACCAATGGACAGACCTATGAAAAGGATGCAGATGCATATATCTATAACTCAGCAGTGTATATACCCTGGTATACTGCGATAAAAATCTATAATTGTAAATAAGTATAAAATACAGCCTCGTTTTATTGATATTTGATGCAATTTAACGGGGCTTTATCAATGCATCATACTAATTTAAGAAATTTTTAATTATGTGTTCAATATTATTTCAAATTAGTGTGTTAATATTGTAGTGTAGCAAACGACAGACAAAAACGACAATAGTATAAACACATAAGATAGAAAACAGGAAACAGATAATAGATATAAAACCGATATAAGAGGAGGTTTTGCTAATGGTCAGAGATTTCGATGCTTCGGCACCTTTTGGTACAAATAAAGTTGTAGCCTGTATAACGGCACAGTATAATTCAGAAAGACTTATTGATACGGCGGCAGAGGTCGCAGACAGATTTAATGCGGAGCTGCACATACTTCATGTAAACAAAGGAACAAGTATTTTCAACAACGAAAATACACCTATAATGCTTGATAAGCTTTTTGAATACGGCAGTGAAAAAGGCGGTATGATACATATGCTCTGCAGTGAGGATGTAGCAGCTGCCATAGGATCATTTATTGAAGAGTATGGAATAACAAAAATAGTTCTTGGTGAACCGCCTATAAAATTCGTTGAAATGCAGAAAGTTAAAGAATCCGAATTTGATAAAATAGAAAAAGTTCTCAAAAGATGCGGAGTGGAAATAATAATCGTTAAGAGACAGGCTGAGGTCGAAGCACTCAGAGCTTAATGAATTTATAGATTTTTGTTGCAATAAGGCGCAAAATATATTATTATTTCATAAGCACATGAGTTTTAAAATAATATTTGTTTAACAAGGAGAGAAATCAGATGAGCTTATATGAAAACTGGATGAAAAAGGCTTTTACACCGAAAGGACAGAGTGTAGACGCTGTGTGGGATATTTATCTTCCCCTCGAGCAGAAAATCTATGAATATATTCTCGGTGAAAAAGTACAGGATATGGAGTATAAGATTTCTGAAATCGCTGAAAAGTTCTCAATGACTGACGAACAGGCAGTTGCATTCGTAGACGGTATTAACGATGTACTTCCTGAGCCCTACGATGTTAACGAGCTTACAGCAGATTCAGACGTAAAACTTCACATTGAGTTTGACAAGCTTTATAAAAAGATGGTTGAATACAAGGCCGAGCATCTCTACACACTTCCCCAGTGGGACAATATCTTCACAGAAGATGAACGTAAAAAACTTTACAAAGAGCAGAAAAACGCTCGTACAGTTGTAAATAACGGTCCCAAAATCGGCAGAAACGACCCCTGCCCCTGCGGAAGCGGCAAAAAATATAAAAAATGCTGCGGAGCTAATCTTTAATGATGGAAACTAAAATAATAAAGGTTGACAGGGATAACCCTGAGGCCGGTATATTTGAGGAAGCTGCCAAAATCCTTAGAGAGGGAGGTTTGGTAGCTTTCCCTACTGAAACGGTTTATGGTCTCGGCGCTAACGGCCTTGACGCCGCGGCTTGTAAAAAAATATACGAAGCTAAGGGCAGACCAAGCGATAACCCGCTTATCCTCACAATAGGCGATATAAGCGGTCTTTATCCTATTGTAAAATGTGTTACGGAAAACGCTAAAAAGATAATTGACGCTTTCTGGCCCGGTCCAATAACACTGGTGCTTCCAAAGGCGGACTGTGTTCCCCTTGAGGTAACAGGCGGACTGGATACGGTAGCTGTCAGATTTCCGTCAAACATAATAGCAAGAGAGCTTATAAAGGAAGCTGGCATACCGGTTGCGGCACCAAGCGCAAATTCATCCGGAAAGCCCAGCCCCACAAGAGCTTCACATGTGGAATTTGACCTTAGCGGAAAAATAGATATGATAATTGACGGCGGACCCGCTGACTGGGGGCTTGAATCAACGATACTTGATGTATCAGGGGACAAGCCTGTTTTGTTGCGTCCGGGAGCAGTTACAAAAGAAATGATAGAAGAAGTTGTCGGGGAGATTGACGTTGACCCGGCTGTATATTCCAAGCCTTCCGCGGATATAGTGCCTAAGGCCCCCGGAATGAAGTATAAACATTATTCTCCTGCCGCAAAGGTAATACTTGTATCAGGAAGCAGAGAGAATGTAATAAAGACCATAAACGAAAAGACTGCCGAAGACGAAGCAAAAGGTCTCAAAGTAGGTATTATGGCTACTACACAGACCAAAGACAGCTATGTCAGCGGAAGTGTACTTGTTGTAGGCGACAGGGAAAAGCCTGAGACCATAGGCGCAAACCTGTTTAAAATACTTAGAAAATTTGACTTTATAGGAACTGATGTGGTTTATTCCGAAGTCTTTGACGAAGACGGTGAAGGAGCCGCTATTATGAACAGACTTAACAAAGCGGCAGGATTTAACTATATCAGATGCTGAAATGGCGGTGAGAGTATGAAAATACTGTTTGTATGCACCGGAAACACCTGCAGAAGCCCCATGGCTGAGGCAGTAACAAAAGCTGTTTTTAAAAACAAAGGCATTGATGCCGATGTTGAAAGCAGGGGAATGTATGCCCAGGAAGGCGAGCCAGCAAGTGAATACGCAAAGCTTGCCATGGCTAATTACGGACTTTCACTGGATGAACATACTGCAAAAAATATAACGGCTGACGATATAAAGAGTGCCGATTTAATACTCACAATGACGCAGTCCCACAAAAGAGCACTGGAGAGGGTATGCCCTCCGGAAAAGCTGTTTACATTCAAGGAATTCTGCCTTGGCAGTGACGCGGACATATCTGACCCCTTTGGACAGAGCCCGTCCGTTTATATGGAGTGTGCAGAGGAAATAGCGGACTGTGCGGAAGCTCTTGCGGAGAAAATAAAGTCAGACGAAAAATAAAAATACGGCAGACATTGAAATACTGCCAAGTACTCTTAGACGTGAAATAAGAAAGGAAATGTATACTATGATAGCTATTGGCTGTGACCACGGCGGATTTGTGCTTAAACAGGAAATTATTAAATTCCTTGAAAGCGCAGGATATGAGTATGAAGATTTCGGAACATACAGCGAAGAAAGCTGTGACTATCCCGTATATGCAAAAAAAGTTGCCCATGCTGTGGCTGACGGAAAGTGCGAAAAGGGAATAATAATATGCGGAACAGGAATAGGTGTAAGCATCGTTGCCAACAAGGTAAAGGGAATCAGAGCTGCCCTTGTGCATGACTGTTTTTCCGCAAAGGCTACAAGAGAGCATAATGATGCCAATGTAATAACTATGGGTGCCAGAGTTATAGGACCCGGACTTGCTACTGAAATCGTAAAAATTTTCCTTGAAACACCTTTTTCAAATGATGAAAGACACATCAGAAGAATAAGCCAGATTGAGGATTAACCACCAAAGAAAGGAAGCCGGACATGAGTGAATTTTTTGTATCAAATCATCCCCTTATTCAGAATAAAATGGCTATGCTGAGAAACAAGAACACATGCACAAAGGAGTTTAAGGAGATAATATCAGAGGTGGCAATGCTTCTTTGCTATGAAGCAACAAGAAATATCGAGCTTGTGCCTTCAAGGGTTGAAACTCCCATAACAAGTGCTGATGTAAAGGTAATTGACAAACGTTTTGCCGTTGTTCCCATACTTCGTGCCGGAATGGGAATGCTTGATGGACTTCTTACACTTATGCCGACTGCAAAGGTTGGTGTTATAGGACTTTACCGTGACCCCGAGACACTTAAGCCTGTTGAATATTACTGCAAGCTTCCCAAGGAAATTTCCGATATGGAAGTCTTTGTTACAGACCCTATGCTTGCCACAGGCGGAACAGCAGTTGCTGCTATCGACTTTATCAAGGAGAAGGGTGCAAAGAAAATAACTTTCTTATGCATACTTGCCGCTCCCGAAGGCGTTAAAAAGCTTCAGGAAGCACATCCTGACGTTGATATATATGCTGCTGCGTATGATGAGTGTCTTAATGACCATGGTTATATCGTGCCTGGTCTGGGAGATGCCGGAGACAGAATTTTCGGTACAAAATGATTTTTTAAGTAGGAGATAAAAATGGTTCACAACTGGGTTTTATATATAGCGGCATTTGCCAGTGCCTTTGCCATATCCATGGTAGCGACTCCCTTTGCCAAAAAAGTTTCGGAAAAGCTTGGAGCCATAGACTACCCGAAGGCAAGGGGTATGCATACAAAGCCTATGCCTCGACTTGGAGGTATTGCCATTGTAATGGGCTTTATGATAACGGTACTGCTGCTGTATAGATTTGTAAACGATATAAATATCAAGCATTTCACAGGATTTATTGCAGGTGCGGTAGTTATCGTATGCGTCGGAATAGTGGATGACGTTAAACAGCTTCCTGCAAGGGTCAAGCTTGTATTTCAGATAGTAGCGGCACTGCTTGTTATCGGCTCCGGAATAAGGATAAATGTTGTTATGTGGCCTGTAACTGCCTATCTTCAGAAACTGAGCGGACCAATAACCCTTATATGGATAATAGGCGTTACAAATGCGGTTAATCTTATTGACGGTCTGGACGGACTGGCAGCGGGAGTATCTTCCATCGCGTCCATATGCCTTATGGTATTATGTATTCTGACAGGAACGGAATCAGCGGTTATGTTTACGGCGGCGCTTGCCGGAAGCTGTCTCGGATTTTTACCGAGAAACTTTAATCCTGCGCAAGTATTTATGGGAGATACGGGAGCAACATTTTTAGGATATGTTCTTGCGGTAACAAGTATTATGGGAGTATTCAAGGGATATGCGATACTGGCGCTTATAGTATGTCTGCTTTCCATAGGACTTCCCATATTTGACACACTCTGTGCTATGCTTAGAAGGGCTGTTACACATAAGCCCATTATGCAGGCCGACAGAGGGCATCTTCACCATAAGCTTATCGACAGAGGATACACTCAGAAACAGGCAGTACTTATTATGTATGGCATAAGCGCACTTCTTGCTCTTTTAGCCATATTTATTGCCATTAAGGATTCAAGAACACTTGCGGTTGTGGTTCTTACGGTCATTGTTCTGAGTTTAGTGATATTTATATTTAATAATAAAAATCGTGCCAAAGATCGAAAAAAGGGTTGATTTGATTCAGCCCTTTTTTATATTACCCTTTGGATTGAAATAAATTTTGACAGATGATATACTTATATAACTACAGAAAAAAGGAACGGTTATTATGGCGGAAAACAGCAAAACGAGCATAAGGAATGACTTTTTAAATAAATATGTATCCACGGCTCCAACGACGTACATAGTGGTTTATATATGCGCGCAGAAATTTATTCAGGAGGGGAATACATCATTTACGGATGCCGAGCTTGCGGAATATCTTAAAATGACTGAAAGTGATGTAAAGAAAGCCCTTGAGTTTTGGGAAAGCAGCGGAGAAAAAATAGTAAGGACAAGTCCTGCCGTATACAGACATATACCGTCTGCGGCGCCTGACTATTCTACGGATGAAATAAATTATTATATGAGCCATAATGACAGTTTTAAATCTCTGCTTAACAGTGCCGAAAGTTATTTAGGCAAGCTTTTGACCATGTCTGAGATAAGAACTTTATACAGTCTTCATGACTGGCTGAGGCTTCCGTTAGATGTAATTGAGATACTTTTGGCGTACTGCTGTGAAAACGGACACAGGAGTATGAGATACATAGAAAAGGTGGCCATAACATGGGCTGATGACGGCGTAGACAGCGCTGCTGCGGCACTTGACCATATTAAGGATTATAGTCATGTGTATATGAGGATAATGAAAGCCCTTGGCATATACGGAAAAAATCCTGTCGGAAAGCAGAAAGAGTATATGAAAAAATGGACAGAGGATATGCCTTTGGACCTTATACTTTATGGATGTGAAAAAACAGCCCTTGTAGTTACGAGCGGCAATCCGTTTCCCTATGCGGACAAAATATTTTCCAACTGGAAAAAGGACGGCATTGACAGTGTAGAAAAGGCGAGGGCAGCGGATTTAAGATTTGCGGAAAGCAGAGGGGCAAAGATACAGAAGCCTGAAAGCAGGAAAAGCAAGTTTAATTATGAGCAGAGAAGCTGGGATTTTGAAGAACTTGAGAGACTGAAGCGTGAAGAGCTTCGCAGAAATCTGGAGGAATAAGCTATGAGTATGAAAACAGAGATTTATAGGTCAGCCCTAAGAGATTTTGATTCTATGAAAACGGCTTCTGATTCTGCAAGAAAGGCGTTAAAAAGCAGGATATATGCTTCAAATCCAAGGCTTGAAGAAATCGACAGAGAAATGAATGCGGCAGGTGTATCAGCGGCGGTAAAGACGCTTAAGGCTGGAAATGAAGAAGAAAAAAAGCATATAAAGGACGAATTGGACAGCAGGCTTAAAAAGCTTACTGAAGAAAAGGAAGACATATATAAACAGCTTGGAATAACAGAGGACTTTTTTGACAGTGTTTACAGGTGCAAAAAGTGCAAAGATACAGGAATGGTTGACGGAAAAGAATGTTCATGCTTCAGGCAGTATCTTATACAGAAGGCCTATGGCAGGTCACTTTTGAATGAGGTTTCCGAAAATGAGAGGTTTGAGACATTCAATCCGGAATACTATTCAAAGACAGAGAAAGATAAGCACGGAATAACGCCCTATGAGAATATGCGTATAATTTACGGCACCTGCCTGAGATTTGCTAAACGTTTTTCAAAGGAATATAAAAACCTTCTTATTATGGGAAAGACGGGTCTTGGGAAGACATTTTTATGTAATTCCATAGCAAGAAAGGTTCTGGATGAAGGATTTACTGTAATATATATTTCTGCGGGGAGACTGTTTAAGACACTGCAGGACGAACAGTTCAACAGAAATGAGGAAGAAGAGACAGAAACATTTTATGATGACATACTTACTGTTGACCTTCTTATAATAGATGACCTTGGAACAGAGTTTTCTACAACGCTTGTAAATGCGCAGTTCTTCAATATAATAAATGAGCGAATGTCAAATAAAAGGCCGCTTGTCATATCCACAAACCTTACCCCTGACAGGATAAAGGAACAGTATTCGGACAGAGTACTTTCAAGAATGACAGACGAGTTTGAATTTTTGACACTTACGGGCGATGATATAAGGATAAAGAAAAGATTTATGATGTAGGACAAAATGCGGAGAAATAACATATTCTCCGCGTTTTTTTGATAATGTTACTTATTATTACAAGTATGTTACAAGATTAGTTTTTCTCTTGAAATAAATTAAGATTCTGTTATAATTCTATTTGCAATAGCAGTTTTTAGGGCAGTGGTATGCCTGTCTGGAGCCATTTTGGAAGAAAGGGGCACCCCGACATTACCCTCAGTATTACATTATTGTTACAGATTATGCATTTCTGTTGACTTAAAAACCGACAATTGCTACAATTCATTTTGTAAAGGGGAGAACCCCGAAAGAACAAATAACAAACTGGGGAAAACCCCAAAAATTTAAAAGGAGGACAACAAAATGAAGAAGAAA
>CABPCX010000058.1 GCA_902406135.1 uncultured Eubacteriales bacterium | reverse complement strand
TGTACGAGCGATTGCTTCGGGGTTGTCAGGTTCGCCCTGGAACATTACATACTGGATAGCTCCGTCGCCGTTGAGGTCATATTCAGGATGTGCATCAAAGAGGTCTTTGATGATGTCGCCCTGCATTTTACCTGCGTCAGCAGCGTTTGTTCCGATGAATATTGCTTTATCATAAGATTTGATTACTTCTGTATCAGGCTCTCTGTTGAAGAAGATTGTAGGGATTCCAGCATTTTTAGCTTTGTCTACAACACCCTGAGCAGCCTTTGCGTCTACCATGTTTACACAAAGAACGTCAACACCTTTTTCGATCATAACATCGAGCTGGTCGTTCTGTGTAGCCTGGTCGTTCTTGCCGTCCTGCATAATGATTTCTGCTTTTCCGTCAAGAGCTGTTTCAATGGCATTACGAACAGTTGAAATATAAGTATCGTCATATTTATAGATAAGTACTCCGACTGTGGGAAGGTCTCCCGTGGCGTCACCGCCTGATGATTCTCCACTGCTTGATGAGGACGAGCAAGCAGCAAGGCCAAGAGCCATAACAGCGGCAAGCGCCAGTCCTAAAATTCTTTTTCTCTTCATAATGAAATTCCTCCCTTTAAATAAAATTCATCTCAACAGGTAAATTATCCCTGTCTGTAAATTACAGCTTAAGTATATCTTAGCAGAACCAAAAAGACAAGTTATTTTTTACTTTTTCTCAAAAAACAGTAAGTTTTACCCAAGCTGTTTTGTGCATTTTTTATATATTTTAAAATATTTTTTATGCAACCGTACTATTTCATTCGCATTTTTTTTCATTTTGCGACTTTATCAGCGTTTTTACTATCATATTTAGACAAAAAATCCACAATTTAAGACTTTATTGTTCTTAAATAAGTCCATTTTTTAGCAGAAAAGTTACCAATTTTAAAATTGTCAAGTCTTTGGAATGAAAAAAAGACTGCTGAGTAAACTCAGCAGTCTTTCTTATGTAGACCTACATATCTTCTTATAATTAAGCAAGTTTAGGAGCTCCTACAGGACAGTTTCCTGCGCAAGCGCCGCACTCGATGCAGTCTGCTTCATTGATTTTGAAGACACCGCCAGCATCAACGATGCAAGATGTAGGGCAGTCAGCTGCGCAAGCTCCGCAACCGATGCATTCATCACCAATATGGTATGCCATTGGAAAAACACCTCCTCTGAAAATGTTCAGTTTATATTCTATATCAAAACATATAAAATAGCAACATAAAATTTTATATTTACCGAATTTTTATTTTTCTGTAAAAAAGATTTAAATTATGACATCAAATATATCAGTATTTTGTTTCCATATTCGCAAACTTTGTATACTGTCCAAGCCATGTCAGATTGACAGTACCCGTCGGGCCGTTACGCTGTTTAGCTATAATAAGCTCCGCTTTGTTTTTATTTTCTGTCTTTTCGGGGAAATAGTATTCGTCCCTGTAAAGAAAAGCAACCAGGTCCGCATCCTGCTCTATGGCTCCTGACTCTCGAAGGTCAGAAAGCATAGGTCTGTGGTCACTTCTGGATTCACACGCTCGTGAAAGCTGGGAAAGGGCTATTACAGGCGCCTCAATTTCCCTGGCAACTGCCTTAAGCGACCTGGATATTTCGGAAATCTCCTGCTGTCTTGAATCGCTTCTGCCGCTTCCACTCATAAGCTGAAGGTAGTCTATTACCACAAGGCCGAGGCCCTTTTCAAGCTTAAGCCTTCTGCACTTTGCTCTTATATCCATTGCCGTTATGCCCGGCGTATCATCTATATATATGGGAGCTTCACTCAGTATACCCATACCGTCCACAAGCTTGCTCCAGTCCTCTGCCGTAAGCTCGCCCGTCCTTACCTTCTGGGCGTCCACCAGTGACTGGGCACAGAGCATACGGTTTACAAGCTGCTCCTTGCTCATTTCCAAAGAGAAGATGGCAACGGGAACATTGTTTTTTACCGCCGCATACTGGGCCACATTAAGTACAAAAGCAGTCTTTCCCATGGAAGGTCTTGCGGCTATAAGTATAAGGTCCGATTTCTGAAGTCCTGCAGTCTTTGCGTCAAAGTCCGTAAAGCCCGTTGATATACCAGTTATCTTTTCCGTAGAATTATATATTTTCTCAATGTTGGCAAAGGTATCATAGGCCACGTCCATAATAGATGAAAAGCTGTCGGTATTTCTGTTCTGCATAACGTCAAAAATACCCTTTTCAGCCTTATCCAGTATGACGTTTATATCGTCTCCGGCCTTATAGCTTATTTCCGATATGTCTCCCGAAAGCTTTATAAGCCTTCTGAGTACGGATTTCTCTTCAACTATTTTCGCATAGCTCTTTACGTTTACCGAGCTTCCCACCGCTCCCGCGATATTGGCAAGGGTCTCAACTCCGCCTATCTCGGTAAATACACCGTTTTCTTCAAGCTGATTTTTTACGGTGACTACGTCTATGGGGTCGCCCTTAGTATAAAGCTGAAAAGCCGCCTGGAATACCGCCTTGTTTTCGGGCGAATAAAAATCCTCTGCCTTTAATATTTCAAAAGCTTCCGCGGCCGCATCCTTATCCATCAGTATGGAGCTTAAAACAGCCTGTTCCGCATCAGCATCATGAGGCATTTTTCTCTGTATAGGATTGTTCTGCTCCATAAATTAACTCCCCTTTTATTCTCCGGCAATCTCAACCGCCATCTCAACAGTTACCTGTGGATGAAGTTTTACCTTTACAATTCTCTTACCTACCATTTTGATAGGGTCATCAAAAACAATTTTCTTTTTATCTACTTCAATGCCTGTCTGCTGAAGAAGTGCAGCAGCGATTTCCTTATTTGTTACTGAACCGAAAACCTTGCCGTTTTCTCCGGCCTTAACGCTTACCTTTACAACCTTGTCCTTGATTTCGTCGCCGATTTTCTTTGCGGCATCAAGTTCTTCCTGTTTTCTCTTGGCGTCTGATTTTTTCTTAAGCTCAAGGTCGTTGATATTAGACTTTGTAGCTTCTACTGCCAGTTTTTTAGGAATGAGGAAATTTAAAGCATATCCGTCATTTTTATTTACTATATCGCCTTTTTTGCCTACGCCTTTTACATCTTCAAGTAATATAAGTTTCATATCAGTTACTCTCCTCCATATACTGTCTAACGGCTTCCTTGACAATCTCCTTGACCTCGTCAACGGTCTTGCCCTTAAACTGGGCACCGCTTATGGTCTGATGTCCTCCGCCGCCTATTTTCTCTAAAATGACCTGAACATTTATTTCACCAAGACTTCTTGCACTGACAAAAATAGTTTCGCCTTCTTCGCATAACACGAAAGAAGCCTTCACTCCCTCAACGTCAAGAAGCTCGTCGGCCGCCTGTGCCGCTGTCACAGACGTATTGCCGTAATCCGAAGGGCAAACGGACATATACATTCCGTCATATATCATTTCCGTGCTGGCCACTGCCATAGCCTTTGCCTTAAATACGCTTAAGTCTTCCTGAAGAAGTTTTCTTACCCTTATTCCGTCGGCACCGCAGCGTTTAAGGAAGGCTGCCGCCTCAAAGGTTATGGTTCCTGTCTTCATACTGAAATTCTGAGTATCAACGGTTATACCTGCAAGAAGCGCATCAGCCTCGGCTGATTTGAGCTTCACCTTTTCACCGATATACTGTATCATCTCCGTTACAAGCTCGCAGGAAGATGATGCATAGGGTTCATGGTATACCATTACGGCCTTTTCTATAAAATCGGTGCTCTTTCTGTGGTGGTCAAAAACTATGACCTTTGTTGCCTTATTAAGAACGTCCACTGATTCTACCCTGCTGTTTATATGGGTATCAACTATTATAAGCAGTGTATTTTCGGTAATATTCTGCCAAGCTTCCTGGGAATCCGTTATTAAATCGTCATAATCGGGATTATCGGTAAATCTTACGGCTATCTTTCTGATGGTGGAAGGTATGCCGTCAAGGACTATGGAACAGGGTTTTCCAAGGGATTTGGATATTCTGTAGACACCGATGGCAGCTCCAAAGCAGTCCGCATCGGCTATCTTATGTCCCATAACATATACTCTTTCGGACTCGGCAATGAGCTCGGAAAGGGCATCGGCCTTTACCCTTGCTCTTATTCTTGCATTATGGGATACTTCGCCGCTCTTTCCGCCGTAGAATATATACTTGTCACCGTTTTTGATAAGAGCCTGGTCGCCGCCTCGTCCAAGGGCCAGGTCTATGGCTGCCTTGGCACTCTTCATTGCCGCTTCAAGGGTAACTTCTCCGATACCGATACCGATACTAAGCGTTACAGGTATATGTTCCCCAACGGTTATCATTCTTATTTCATTGAGTATTTCAAATTTGTTTTTCTGCAGCTGTGCAAGGGCTTCAGATGTAATACAGAAGAAGTATCTGTCCTTTTCTGTCTTTTTAAGTATTCCCCTTGCTTCGTGTATCATTGCCGTAAGCTTTCTGTCAACTATGGCAGTAAGCATAGGTATGGCCGAATCATCGACGCTTTCAATGACTTCATCATAGTTATCAATATAAATAAGACCGACTACAGTCTTTTCGTTTTCGATATTTTCCTTTAATTTCTGTATTTCCGTAACATCCATAAAGCATAGGGAATTAGCTACGCTTCCGTCAGCCAGCTCCGCATGGGAAGAATATACTCTGTAAAATCTTTCTCCCAGTCTTACTATCTGGTTGTTAAGGTGTTCGTCATATTCGGGAATTTTTTCCTTTACATTGATGTCGGTAAAGCATTTAAGTTCCATAAGCTGAAGAAATTCCTCGTTACAGCCTATAATATCAAACTCGCTGTCTACTACGGCATAGGGTACCGGTATGTCGTTTTTAACAACAACTTCGGGCTCGTCATCTTCTTCGACAGGCTCTGCAGGCTGTATATGCTCGGATTTTTTTCCTGCTGAAGCCAATATAAGTACCACAGCGGAAACCGCCGCCGTAATTATGATACCTATTGAACTCCACAAAATAAAACATATTATTCCGACAATAATTATGACTGCCAGATATATCATACTATTTTTCTTATGCTCATCCATAATAACCACCGCCGTTATCACTCTATCGTAGAATATGAACCTAAAAATTTAAAAAACGCAACTTTTCTTTTTATCATTTTTACCGCGTCCTTAAGGTCCTCATCGTTTTCAGCAACCAAATCTATGTAGAAAACATATGTACCCAGCTTATGTTTTGCGGGGCGCGATTCAATTTTTATCATATTTATCTCATATATATTGAGAATATCAAGCACCTTATAAAGCCTTCCGGGAGAATTATCATCATCAAGGGTAAAGGCTATGCTTGTTTTAATGCCTGCCTTAAGCTCTGTCATTTCCTTGGATATGACAACAAATCTTGTGGCATTTGTGTCGTCATCCTGAATGTCTTCCCCTATTATCTCAAGGCCATATACCTCAGCAGACCTTTTGGGCGCAATGGCAGCTATGGGCTCACTGCTTTCAGATACTATATGCGCCGCCTCGGCAGTAGATGAAACATCCGAAGTTTCTTTAACTCCGATATTTCTTATATATTTTCTGCACTGGGCAAGTCCCTGGGGATGGGAAACCACCTTTTTGATGTCTTCAATTTTTGTTCCCGGTCTTGCCATAAGGTTCTGGCTTATTTTAAGTATGAGGTCATTCTGAATAAAAAGTTCTGTATCAAAAATAAGTGTATCAACAGTGCTTGTGACTGTTCCTTCAATGGAATTTTCAAGGGGGACTATACCACGGTCTATCATACCTTCATTTACCGCAGCAATTACATCCGTTATATTAAAAAACATTTTAAACTCACAGCCGTCAGTACATTTTTCCGCGTACATAAGCGCCGCCTGTTCGGAAAAAGTTCCCTTAGGGCCGAGATATCCCAGCTTCATAAATACTCTCCTTGGTCTATATTATACTAATTATAGTATTTTACCACATATTATAGCGGATAACAAATACTTTTCCATTACGAAACTGTGAACTTTATGTTTTTATGCCGGCATATATATTCATCAGTCCGATTTTGTCACAAAAATATCCAGCTTATACCATTACAGCAAAAAAGACGGAAAAATTCCGTCTTTTTTGTTTAGGGCATATCAGGCTGAATATACCGTGTTTCCGTCCTTTATGGTCTTTAATATTTTTATATTTTTAATATCGTCGATTTCTGCTTTAAGGGGGTCCTTATCCACTACTATAAGATTTTCTTTTGCACCCTCTTTTATAACGCCCTTTGTGCCTTCCTCAAAGTACTGATATGCGGCATTTACCGTTACTGCCTTAAGGGCCTCAAGGACGCTTATTCTTTCGTCCTCTCCAAGTATAACTCCGTCTTTGGTCTGTCTCTTCACCGCACACCATACGGTCTCAAACATATCCTGCTCTATAACCGGTGCGTCCTGATGGAATGTAAAAAGTATTCCTTTCTTCAATGCCGAGTTTGCAGGAGATATGGTCTTTGCCCTTTCAAGGCCAAAGTTTTTGATATGTGTATCTCCCCAATGGAATGTATGCGCAACAAAGAAAGACGGTATCATCTCATATTCCTTTACCTTATCCAGCTGGTCTTTTCTCAAAAGCTGGGCATGGATTATGACTGCTCTATTGTTTCTGTATCTGCCTACGGCGTCTATAAACTGTTCACAGGCCATATTCCCGTTGCAGTGGGATATTACCTGAACATTATTTTCCGCCGCCCAGCTGACTGCCTTATTTACTTCTTCATCACTCAAGGCCGGGTATCCGCAGGTGCCGTCGGTATATGTTCCGCTTATCCATGCTGTCTTTCCCTGGGGCGAGCCGTCAAGCATTATTTTAAGTCCGCCTATTTTAAAGCTTCTGTCATATTTGTCTCTGCTTTTAGGAAAGGCTGAATACCATTTTTCAATGCTGTCAAAATCGGGATAGGCCACAAGGTCTATCTTTAATATTCCGGCTTCCATCAGTCCCTTATACAGGGGCAGAAGCATACCAAGGCCGTATCCTTCCTGGGCTGTAGTTATACCGTAGGAAAAATATTTGTCCTGGGCTTTTTTATAGGCGTCCATAAGTGCCTGGCCCTCTTCAAGGGGAATTTCCTTGAGCTTTTCAAGATAGGGAGTTTCTTCCATAAGGCCGTTTACGGATGATGTTATGCCAAGTCTTTTCTGGGCTTCCGTATTGAATACTCCCGAATGTCCCGACTTATGCTCAACTATAATGGCACATCCGCCTGATATTTCGTCCAGGTCCTTATGGGTTATGTGCCTTTTTTCTTCAAGTATATTATTGTCGTATCCCATGGCTACGACCCATTGATTCTGTTTGTTTCCCGAAACTATGAATTTCTCTATTTTTTCTTTTATTTCCTTAATTGAAGTTATTTCGTCAAGCTGCACCCTCAAAAACGAATAGGCCACCGATGTCATATGGCTGTGGGGGTCTATAAATGACGGCATAAGTGTATTTCCTTTAAGGTCCACATATTCGTCAGCCTCAGGCGCACTGCCTCTGCCTGTCTCCTTTATTATGCCGTTTTCCGTAACAACATAATCGGCATATATATCCTCTTCCATGGTTATTATTGTTCCGTTATAATACACTCTGCGCATTAAAACCACTCCTTATCAGGCCGTATCCTGTTATTTTTATCTTTCTGCTTAAAGCCTTTTTATTTCCAAGGTCTCTTATTTCCCAGCCAGCCTTTTTTCTGCCAGTATATGCTGTCTTCTTCGGTCCAGCCCCTTTTTACCAGTCTGCGTACAACCTCAAAAACATCCTTGTTTTCAGGGAAGGCTTAACTCTGCCGTAGTTTTTCCTGATTTTTGCTGCTGTTTCGCTCGTTTTTCTGTCAATGACCGCCCTTATTTCAGGCTTTATGTCTTTCCACGAGGTAGCTCTGACATTGACTCCTATTTTGTATATTCTACCCGCGCCCCAGAAAAACATACTGTCCGCCATATCTTTGCAGGTGCTCTTTGTGCCCGCACCTGCCGCCGTGGAAATACATACTGCCTGTTTCTTGAACATAGTTTCTTCCGGGCGGTGCACTATCCATCGGTATCCGTAATGGTCCAGGAAGTTTTTCATGGCTCCGGTCACATGGTATACGTATACCGGGCTGGCAAGTATAATGACGTCCGCCTTATCCAAAGCCTCTGTCAAAGGCTTTAATTTCTCATGGTGGGGACAGAGTTTCTCATCCTTTTTAAAGCAGGCCGTACAGCCCGTGCATATATTATCAAAATCCCTGGGAAGAAAAAATTCCTTTGTTTCTCCCTTCAGCTTTTCCGCCAGCTGTCTCGCTATATGGCAGGTAGACCCCTGGTGGCTCTGTCCGTGTATAATGACGATTTTCATATACAGCCTCCGTTTCCAAACATAATAAGCCGCTCATACTTCCGATTTCTTCTTTCAGTATCTTTGGTTTATATATCCGTCAATAAGGGATTTCCTGCTTCCTTCACTGAAAACTTCTTCTTCAATAAGTCTTTTCAGTATCAGCTCATTGGTGGAATGTAAAATCATATTGTAGTCAGTAAGTATTATTTCAAAAAGTTTTCCCCTTAGCTCCTTGGACCTTACCTTTATAAAATAGGCTTCCACACCTTTGTATTCCAAAAGCTCCAATACTTTCAGGGTAGCTCTGTCTTTTCTGCTGTAAAAATAATTGCAGCTGTCCAGATATTCTTTTTTCTCATCAAAGCTCAAGTCCCTTATGGTGCTTGCCTGCTTTTTTTCCTTGGCTCTCGCATTATAATACTGATAGTTAAAAAGTCCCTTCAGCACTGTATCTATGTTTTTAAACGGCTTGATGTCGTTATATACAACGGCCTCATAATTGGCCTGAAGGTACTCTCTTTTGGTCATATCGCCCTTTACATACTGGTCGATAAGGCTCTGGCGGTACCTGAAATATTTTTCCAGCGCATTCAAATTAAACACCTGCCCATCAAAGACCATATATTACATATAGCA
>CABPCX010000057.1 GCA_902406135.1 uncultured Eubacteriales bacterium | reverse complement strand
ACGGGCTTATAGACATATACCGGCTTTTATTTTAACTTAGCCCGAAAATATAAATGCGCGGAAAAGTTCCGCGCACCTACATATCTCTTATTTATTTTGTAAGACTTGTTATACCGCTCCATATGTCAAGGTTTCCGCCCTCTTCGGGGATAAGTCCTATTCTCCATATGGAAATGCCGTCTATTCCGAACATTTCCGCAAGCTTTATCTTATCTTTTACGCTTGTTTCGTCTTCGTACCATATTATCTGTTTTTCTTCTCCGTCATCATATACAATATAAGGATTTTTATATTTATCCGAGTATTTGACTTCGGCACCGTTATTTATCATATCCGCTATTTCTTCATAGGTATATGTTTTTCCCGTGCTGTTTACTATTACTCCGTCAACTACAGTCCATCCTACATTTGACATACTAAGGCCAAGGACAACCTTGCTCTTATCCGCCACACCTGTATTTTCGTCTGTTATTACCTTAAGGGCATAATAAACTTCATCAAAGGGTGTTACGGGTGTTGTGGTGAATCCGCTTTCCATTACGTCTGAAGTTATGGTTTTTGCGTAGTAGTCATAGGCCATAACTATTATTTTGTCACAGACCTCACCAATGGCTTTAAAATCATATCCGTCAAAGTATGCTCCGCTTCTCATGGGCGGCTGTACTGCCACATAAAGGCTCTTTCCGATGCTGTCCAGTTCTTCATTGAGCTCCGTTAAAAATGCGGTGAAGTTCTGTCTCATTTCGCTTCCCCTAAGGTTTTCAAAGTCTATGGTAACGCCGCTGTAAGGATTATATCCCAGCTGTTTATAGTCAACCGTAAGTTCTTCAATTATGGCGTTTACGGCTGCTGTCCTGTTCTCGGCGCTGGAAAGTATTGTTTCGGCGTCGTCGGATTCGGATGCTGACATATATACATTAAGATTTGTTTCTACATTATTGTCTTTGAGGTATTCAACTATATCAGTGTAGCCTTCGGGCACATTCCACTCGTTATCATTCTGTGTAGTAGTATTTACAACAACTCCGTCTTCATCGGAATATTCCATTCTGCTCCAGCCAAAGGATACCGTATCCATTTCCGCTGCCATATCCTTCTGGCTGTATGATGAAAATGCGTAAAAACCATGGACAAAATCCACATAGGAATTATATTTGTCATAGCATCGTACCATCATAGCGGCCGCATCTTCTCTGAGGGCTGTGCCGTTGGGGTCAAATATTGAGCCGCCCCTGCCGCTTATGATTCCAAACTCATAGGCAAGGCTTATATAGCCCTTATTCTCCGTAACATCACTGAAGGACACTCCGTCATTGGCAATTTCCTCAGCAAGCTCGCCGTATCCAAGGGCCTTTATAATCATTACTGCCATTTCTTCCCTTGTAATGTTGTCGTTAGGTCTGAAATAAGCTTCTGTTGTGTCTAAAACTCCCATATCGGAGGCAGTCAATACATCACTGTAATACCAGTCTCCGGGCGCAACATCGCTGAATCCCGTGCCTTCCGAAGCGCTCCAGCCGAACATTCTTACAAGCATTGAAACAAACTGGGCTCGTGTAACATTCTGTCCAAGGCCGAATGTGCCGTCTCCCATACCGCTCATAAATCCGATTTCTCCTGCTTTCTGTATTTCACTGTATGCCCAGTGGTCTCCTGGTACATCACTGTATTCCAGCGCAAAGGCAGGCACGCTCATCTGAGCCGTCATTACTGCCGCAATAAGAACTGCGATTTTTTTCCTTAACATACTTATTCACTCCTGTCTGCTATATATTTTTCACCATCAAATCCAAAATGGATATTGTCTTCTCCTAATACCAGAGTTATACCGTTTGCCTCGTTATCGGCATAAACATTAAGTCTTGATATATCTCCGAAGCTGGTGCCTTCTTCATAACTGCTTTCAAAAAGCACTCCGCCGTCTTTTTCTGAAACGGATACACCTTCAAGTTCATACATATCAAACAAACCCGCCGAAACTACAGCGCCTTCACTGACCGTATATCCTGCAAGTAATACGCCTTCAGGATAGGCCGCACAGTATTTTGATATGATTACAGCAAAACAGTTTCCGTTGTTTTCAAAAAGAAGCATATCCTGTGGATAGACAAAGTCGCCGTCATATACCGTTTTGAAGTAATTTTCTTCTCCGTTGCTCATCTGAAGAAAAACATATTTATTTTTGACACTTACATCGGTCACTGCCTTATTGTAAAGGTCAGCTCCCAAAAATATGGTCCTTGCCTTCCAGCTTCCGCATTCCTTTTCAATTATGGAAATATCGTTTATTCCCGTCTTATCCCTGAGCCCCTGCTCAGATATTTCAAACCCTTCACTGCCTGAAAGATAATTTTTTAATTCCGATATAAACCGTGAATTTCTGAAATCATCCTCCATATTTCTGTCGTCGGGCATATTTTCATGGAATTCTGTCCACAGACCTTCAAGGCTTTCATCTGTACTATCCACAGTTATTCCTGTCTCCTTATCTTCTTCTGTGGAAGATGTGCATCCGCTAAAAAGTACAGCCGATATGAGCAGAAGTAAAATCATCTTATATCTCATAATCTATTATACCCCTGTCATTTAATATTTCAATGGCGGCATCTGCGGCGGTGCTTCCGTTGGCGCCGTTTTCGTCATTCATATTAAGGGCGAAAAACCATACGTTGTCTTCGCTTTCAACAAATCCCACAAACCAGCCGTTTACCTCTTTTCCGTTTACCATTCCGCTGCCGGTCTTTCCGTAAAAGCCATCGGTAATTTTCATTGAATCCTTTACGGCCTGAACATTCTCTTCATCAAATCCGTATTCGTTAAGATAGAGAGCCTTTAAAACATCTATCTGTTCAACGGGCGATATTTTAAGGGAGGATTCCATCCAGAAATCATTTCCGCCGCTCAGGTCACAGTTTCCGTATTCAAAGGTATTAAAGGTATTTTCTAAGTTCTTACGGTTGTTTTCATTCAGCCTGTCAAAATACCAGTTTACGGAATTCTGCATGGCTGAGGATAAATTCTGGTCCTGATTCCACGCTTCAAAGCAATACTGTTCACCATTCCACTGAAGGGTATTTTCGTCAGGGCTTATTATTCCGCTTTCAAGGGCAGAAAGGGCACTTATTATTTTGTAGGTTGAATCAGGGGAAACCCTTTTCTCGCTCATTTCTTTGTTATATATGGTATAACTGTCACTGTTAAGGTCATAAAGCACAAAACTGCCGTTAACTCCGTCAAAATACTCCGACATATCCGCTTCATAAACCGTTTCTCCAGTAATATCGGCATTTTTCTCAACCGCATTTACCGATACTACAGGAAGGGATGCCATAACCGTTACGGTAAGCACCGCAAAGGTAAGAGCGCTTATTACACGCTGTTTTGCCGTAGCTTTCTTAAACTGCGCCGCAGCCTTCACCCTTTTTACTATCTGCTTTTTGGTTCCTCCCATTTCCGCCGCCGAAACGAATTCTCTCTTTCCCGCAAATCTTATAATAGTCATTCCGTAGCCGTAGCTATCGCCGGTCTTTTCCATAACCGCTTCATCACAGGCCGACTCCATATCAGCCTTAAGGCCTTTGAATGCTATCCATACCATGGGATTAAACCAGTAGAGTATCTCAAAGAAACATACCGCATAATTTATGGCTATATCCCCTCTCTTATAGTGGATAAGCTCGTGCATAAATATATGGCGCATATCTTCTTCGGCCATATTTTCTTCAGGTATTATGACAGCGGTTTTAAATATGCCAAATACCAGTGGAGACTTCACGTTTCCTACTCTCAGAATGATTCTGCCGTCTATGGCCAGTTCATTTTTGCATTTTTCAAATATAGCAGCAGTTCTTTTAGATGCCGGTTTTGAGTCCTTTAAAATTTTTGACAGTCTGGCCAGCGATATCAAAAATACGGCCAGCACAATTACGGCCCCTGCCGCCCACAGAGCAAATATTAAAAGTCCCGGGTTATATACCGTTTTATTAACAGCAAAGCTGTTTATAGCTCCGCTTCCGCTTACGGCCTCAACGGCTTTTCTTCCGGCTTCTCCAATCTGAGCCGCTGATTCAAACGAGCTTTCCTTCACTGATACACAGGGTATGAAAGGAAGCAGCAGTATTACAAAAAACAGATATCCAAGTCTGTATTTCCATGATGCCGGCATTGTCTTTCCAAAAAAATGCTTAAATACAGCCAGACACGCCATCATACAGGAAATTATCAAAAGGCTTGTAAAAATATCATTCATCATTACTTTATCCTCTCCTGCCTTTTTCAAGTATTCTGGTCAGTTCCTCCATATCTTCGAGGCTCAGTTTATCGCCGTCGATAAAGTTAAGCACCATGGAATTAAGCGCTCCGTCATAAAATTTTTTCAAAAACGATGAGCTTTCTTCTTTTATGTATTCCTTTTCGTCAATGAGGGGTGTATACACAAACACCCTTCCCTTTTTTTCGTATCCGAGAACGCCCTTTTTAACAAGTCTTGCAAGAAGTGTCTGGACTGTTTTGGGGCTCCAGTCTCCGCCTTCAAAAAGACTTACCACTTCATTGGTGCTTATGGGCGCGTGTTTCCATACGGCTTTCATTATTTCATATTCTGCCTCTGATATTTTGGGCATATCACTCATGTCATCATCTCCTACACTTGTAATAATTAATATTATAAACCTGTTAAACCATTTGTCAAATTAAAAATTTTGATATTGACTTTATTTCTTACATATGTAATATTTAAAATACTACACTTGTAATAATTAAGAAAGGAGTGTTTGTATTGTCAAAGAGGATAAAACTGATTGGCTATCTGTTTTCAGCCATACTTATATTTCTCATAATAAAAATCGGCTGGATAAAAATAATATACGGAAAAGAATACGAAGCCGCGGCGGTTTCCCAAACAATGGTGGACAAAACGGTACCTTCCGAAAGGGGCTCCATATACGACGCCAACGGAAATATACTGGCAGAAAGCACGCCGGTATATGACGTTATTCTTGAACCGAGAATACTGGCCGAAGCGGAAGATGAAGATTTAGAGAACACCTTTGCCTGTCTGTCTGAAATCACAGGAATATCCATTGACGAGCTTAACTCATATATGGAAAAGAAAGCTGACGGGACGCTTAAATACGATACCTATTATCTTCCCATACTTAAGGAAATATCAGCACAGACGGCTAAAGAAATAGAAGAAAAGAAACTGGTTGGGGTATGGCTGGAACAGAAGGAAAGCCGTGTATATCCCTATGGTGTTTCTGCCTGCCATATAGTAGGTTTTGAAAACGGAAACAGCAGTTTTGGCATAGAAAATTCATATAATAGCTATCTTACGGGAAAGGACGGCAGAACCGTAAGGCAGTATGAAAAGGGCTCATCGGAGGTCATTTATTATCCTCCGGGAAACGGATGCTCGGTCATATCCACAATAGACGTCAATATACAGAAAATAGCGGAAGAAGGAGTTAAAGAAGCCATGGAAGAGTTCCCCTGTGAGACGGCGTCTATCTTGGTAATGGAACCTGATACGGGTAAAATACTGGCTTCAGCCTCTTCCAACACCTTTGACCCAAATAATCCCACTGTTCCCGTAAACTATGACCAAAACGAGTTTCAGTCCCTGGACAGTGAAAAGCAGGCAGAAATACTTAACAGCACCTGGAATAATTTCAATGTTTCCAGCACATTTGAGCCAGGCTCCATATTCAAGCCAATGCTTGTATGCGGTGCCCTTGACGAAAACATCATAACTACATCAAGTACCTTTTACTGTGAAGGATATAAGGACGTTGCCGACAGAAGAATACACTGCATAAGGAGGACCGGCCATGGTGCCGAAAGTCTCAAGGATTCCATAGCCAATTCCTGCAACTCCGTTATGATGGAAATAGCCCAGGCAGAAGGTGCCGAGCTTTTCTATAAATATCAGAAGGATTTCGGCTTTGGCTCAAAAACCGGAGTTGACCTGCCCTTTGAGACAGGCGCCTCAACGCTTATGTATACCGCAGACCAGCTTGGACCTGTGGAGCTTGCCACAAGTTCCATAGGGCAGTCCTTCAACTGTACTCCCCTACAGGCACTTACGGCCTTCTGCTCCATAGCCAACGGCGGAAAAATTATGAAACCCTATGTTGTCAGCCAAGTCATAGACGAAAACGGCTATACCGTACTTGAAAATACTCCGACTGCCATTAGGACTGTCATTTCTCAGGAAACCTGCGATATAATGAATGAATATCTCCAAGCCGTAGTTGAGGAAGGAACGGGCAAAAAGGCAAAAGTAGCGGGTTACAAAATAGCCGGAAAATCCGGCACAGGCGAACAGGGCGACCGTTCGGCAGACAGATATACCATTACTTTTACCGGATATTTCCCCGCCGACGACCCCAAGGCTGCAATGCTGGTTGTAATAGACAAACCCGAGGAATATGCCGACGGTGTTACCACAGCGGCACCCTGTTTTGGAAATACCGCAAAAAAGATACTTGAATATATGAATATCGAACCCGATGGAGAAACTGCAAAAAGCGATGACATATCAATGCCCCTCCTTACGGGTATGTCAGTAAGTGATGCATCGTCCGCCCTTGAAAACCTCGGTATACATTATACCCTTGTGGGAACGGGTGAAACTATTACAAACCAGTTTCCAAAGGAAGGCGAAAGTATTTCCGAAAGCACTGCCGTTGTACTCTACAGCTGAAAATTTATACATAAAAAATCCACCCATTAAGGGTGGATTCTTTTTATGCTGCTTTTAATTCGTCTTCAAAAAATTTCTTGTGCCATACAAGGAACATATATATAGCCCATATTTTTCTGCTGTTGTCGTTCTTTCCGTTTTTATGCTCGTCCAAAAGCTTTACAATCTCATCGGTCTTAAAGAATTCTTCAGCGGCCTTTGATGTGAAGGCTTCCTTTACAACATTGTAGTATTTTTCGTCTCTGAGCCATATTCTTATGGGTACAGGGAAACCAAGCTTTTTCTTTTCAGCTACCATATCGGGAAGGTATCTGTGGGCTGCCTGTCTCATGGCATACTTGGTATTTTCTTTTGTTACTTTATATTTAAGGGGCACGTGTCTTGCCACTTCAAATACTTCTTTATCCAGGAAAGGAACTCTTACCTCAAGGGAGTTTGCCATACTCATTTTGTCGGCCTTAAGGAGGATGTCTCCTATAAGCCAGAAATGAATGTCAATGTACTGCATCTTTGTAGTATCATCGAGATGTTTAACCTTATCATAGTAAGGCTTTGTAAGTTCCATATGGTTGTATCTTCCTGAAGGATTTTTAAGTATCTTCTCCCTGTCCTTCTCATTGAAAAGGAAGGCATTTCCGATAAATCTTTCCTCTACGTCCTTGCTTCCTCTTATGATATAGTTCTTTCCTTTGATTTTAAAGGGTACTGCTGATGCCACGGCTCCCATAAATTTTCTCAAGGGCTTTGGAAGTCTTGTTAAAGGTCTTAAAGAAAAAGGCTCGCGGTAGATGTTATATCCTCCGAAAAATTCGTCTGCGCCCTCTCCCGAAAGTGAAACCTTAACATGTTCTGCCGCAGTTTTGCTTACAAAGTAAAGCGCTACCGCAGAAGGGTCAGCCAAGGGCTCGTCCATATGATACTGTACTGTAGGAAGTATGTTCCAGTATTCGTCTGTGGATATGAGCTTGCTGTAGTTATCTATCTCTATCTTTTCCGAAAGAGCCTTAGCATAGTCTATCTCATTGTATTTTTCATAGTCAAAACCGACTGTGAATGTTTTGTCTCCCTTAAAGCAGGCTGCCACATAGCTTGAGTCAACGCCGCTCGAAAGGAATGAGCCTACCTCAACGTCGCTTATTTTATGCTTTTTGATTGAATCCTGCATAGCATTGTCAATCTTGTCCACCAGCTCATTAAGTCCTGTATTTTCATCGGGCTCGAAAACAGGCTCCCAGTAGCGTTTGATATCTACTTTGCCGTTTTCAAATGTTATGCTGTGAGAAGGCATAAGCTTATATATTCCCTTGAAAAATGTCTCGGGAAGTACTGAGTACTGGAATGTAAGATAGTTTTCAAGGGCATCTTTATTCATTTCCTTTTTATAGGGAGTATACATAAGTATACTCTTTATCTCGGAAGCAAATACCAGCTGTCCGTCAACTACAGCATAATAAAAAGGCTTTATTCCGAAAAAGTCTCTTGCTCCGAAAAGCTTTTTCTTTTTGCTGTCCCATATTACAAAGGCGAACATTCCTCTCAGACGCTTGAGAAGGTCCTCACCGTATTCCTCATATCCGTGGATAAGTACTTCCGTATCGGCATTGTTACTGAAAACATGGCCTTTATTGATAAGTTCCTCTCTGAGCTCTTGATAGTTGTATATCTCTCCGTTAAAAACTATAACGATATCTCCTGTTTCATTATACATAGGCTGGGTTCCGGAATCCAAATCTATGATACTAAGTCTTCTGAATCCCAGTGAAATATTTTCATCTATATGAGTTCCCGCACTGTCTGGTCCTCTATGGATAATCGCGTCCATCATATTTTTAAGAACCGATTCTCCTTGTGCCAGCTGTCCGGTAAATCCGACAAAACCACACATAATTTTCCTCCTGTGATGCCTTAAAATATACTCTCAACTCTAACACAAATTACCTGTGAAATCAAGTTGTCGAACTATTTTAGTGCAAACATCTTGACTAAAACATAAAAAAGAAATATTATATTTAATGTTAACTAAAGCTTTGTTTTTAGTTTTCTCAAAATCTCGGGTCTTATATCTGTAGAAAATTTCAAATTTAAAATTTTTATGTCCTCGTAGCTCAGCAGGATAGAGCGACCGCCTCCTAAGGTTGTGCTCTACCAGCTGCCTTACGGGGAAAAGTGATCGTTGCCAGTCTCAATTTAATATAAGTCTCTGTAGCTCAGCAGGATAGAGCGTTCGCCTCCTAAGGTTGTGCTCTACCAGCTGCCTTACGGGGAAAAGTGATCGTTGCC
>CABPCX010000056.1 GCA_902406135.1 uncultured Eubacteriales bacterium | reverse complement strand
TTGGTTTATTTTTTGCTAATTTTTTTTATAAAAAAATAATGTCATTTTTTTTGAAATTTCTCTTTATTTTTTTGGCATTTTGTTATAAAATATAAATCAGTCATAGTGATTTTTTAGGGTAGCAGAATACACATTATATGTTTAATTGATTAAGGCATTTATTTATGCAATTTTAATTAAACAATGTGCACTGTACCCTCAGGCAGAACAGTCTTATAACAGACGCTGTATAAAAGCGGGGAAGTTTTTATTAAAATTATATTGGGGTGGACGTATGATTTCTAATCAGATTTTACAAAGTACAATTGATGGTCTAAAAAATATTACTCGTAAGGACTTAAGCGTTGTAGAGAAAGAAGGAAAAGTTATAGCTACAACCGAGGAAAACATGATTGGAAGACAGATAGATGCCATTGAAAACTTTGTTGGTTCTCAGGCAGACAGTCAGCTCATTCTCGGATACCAGTATTTCAAAGTTTATGATAACGGTATCCCGGAGTATGTTATCCAGGTTAAGGGTGAAGACGAGGACGGCTACAGAATCGGAAAAATAGCTGCTTTCCAGATCCAGAGCCTTCTTGTAGCTTATAAAGAAAGATACGATAAAGATAACTTTATCAAAAACCTCCTTTTGGACAACCTCCTTCTTGTTGATATTTACAGCAGAGCAAAGAAACTTCATATCGAAAACAATATCAGAAGAATTGTTTACCTTATTGAGACAAACATCGATAAGGATATGAATATTGTTGAGATAGTAAGAAGCATTTTCCCTGCTAAAACAAAGGACTTTGTTACAGCAGTAGATGAGCACAGTATCATACTTGTTAAAGAACTCAGAGAGAAAGAGACCATGGATGAAATCGAAAAGATTGCCAAAATGATCTCCGATACACTCAGCACAGAGCTCAACATTAAAGTATATATCTCAATCGGTACTGTTGTAAGCGATCTTAAGGACGTTTCACGTTCTTACAAAGAGGCTAAAATGGCTCTTGAGGTCGGCAAGATATTTGAAAGCGAAAAGTACATAGTTAATTACGAAAAACTTGGTATCGGAAGACTTATTTACCAGCTTCCTCTTTCACTCTGCAAAATGTTCATCAAAGAAGTTCTCCACGGACTTACTATGGACGATTTTGACGAGGAAACTCTTGCGACCGTTAATAAATTCTTTGAAAACAATCTTAATGTTTCTGAAACTTCAAGACAGCTGTATATCCACAGAAATACTCTCGTATACAGATTAGACAAGCTTCAGAAAATGACAGGCCTTGACCTGCGTAATTTTGACGATGCCATTATATTCAAAATTACCCTCATGGTAAGCAAGTATATGATGTATATGGATAAGATGGTATACTGATACCTTGCGCTTTGAATAAAGGCACAGGAAAGGACGATTTAGTTGATAGATATAGAAAATGTTACGAAGGTTTATCCTAACGGTACCGTCGGCGTAGAAAACATAAACATCCATATTGATAAGGGTGAATTTGTTTTCCTTGTCGGCTCAAGCGGTTCGGGTAAATCGACTATGATCAAACTTTTACTTAAAGAGCTTGATCCTACGGAAGGAACTATTACCATTAACAGCGTAAAAACAGGCGAGCTCAAAAGGGGACAGATACCATATCTGAGAAGGAACCTGGGCGTTGTATTTCAGGACTTCAGACTTCTTCCGAACAAGACAGTCTTTGAAAACGTTGCTTTTGCAATGCAGGTAATAGAGGCTCCTACAAAGACCATTAGAAGAAACGTACCAACAGTTTTGAGCCTTGTAGGTCTCAGAGATAAATCAAAGGTTTATCCCAGAGAACTTTCAGGCGGCGAACAGCAGAGAACAGCTCTTGCCAGAGCTATAGTTAATAACCCGCCCATACTTATAGCGGACGAGCCTACAGGAAACCTTGACCCTGCTACTGCTTGGGACATTATGACACTGCTTGAGGAAATAAATAAAAGAGGCACAACAGTAGTAATCGCTACTCACGCCAAGGATATAGTTGACCAGATGCAGAAGCGAGTTATCACTCTTGAGAACGGTCACATAATTCGAGATAAAAGAGGTGGGTACAGCGATGAAATTTAGATCTATTAAATACTTTTTTTCCGAGGCTTTCAGCGGAGTAATAAGAAACAGACTGATGTCTATTGCTTCAATAGGAACAGTAGCAGCCTGCATATTTATGATAGTTATATCTTACTGTGCGCTGACTAACGTAGACTATATGCTTACTCAGATAGAGGAATCCATAGGTATCGCTGTTTTCCTTGAGGAAGATGTCAACTCTGACAAAGTCCTTGAAATCAACGACCAGCTTGTAAATATGGACCATGTTGAAAGTGTAAGCTATATTTCTCCGGAAGATGCCCTTCAAGAAATGAAAGAGTCATGGGATGCCGAGGAAATTCTCGCAGGATTTGACGAAAGCAATAACCCTTTGACAAGTTCTTTTGAGGTTTCTCTCGATGATATTCAGTATCAGAGTGATGTAGTTTCAAAAATCGAACAGATAGAGGGCGTAAGAAAAATAAGAAGTTCTGAGACAGAAACGGAATTTCTTGTAAAAATAAGTAATTTCCTTAGATTGTTTGGCAGTGTGCTTATTTTAGCACTGGCTGCAATCTCTGTAGTAATAATTACAAATACAGTTAAACTTTCAGTATTCACGAGAAGAACGGAAATAAGCATTATGAAATATGTCGGTGCTACTGACTGGTTCATACGATGGCCGTTCGTCATAGAAGGTATAATAACCGGACTTGTCGGAGCAGCAATACCCATAATTGTTGCCTGGCCGCTTTATAATAAGCTTATCGATGTAATCTATGCCCAGATACCTATGATTCGTTCAATAGTTACATTCAAGTTTGGTATAGATATATTCTCAGTACTTTTACCTGTATCTCTTGCTTTCGGAGCACTTCTTGGAGTTTTAGGAAGCAACATATCGTTAAGGAAACATCTGAACGTATAAGGGAGAGATATCTATGAAGAAATTAGTTAAAACATTAGTTGGTCTTTCACTTGCTGCTGTAATGACATTTGGTACATTTACAGCTGCCTATGCTGCTGAAAACAATGGAATTACAGTAAACGGAAGAGGCGTTGTAATGGTTGACCCCGATACAGCAAAAATATATGCTGATATCGAAACTACAGCCGCAACAGCTTCCGATGCGCAGAATGAAAATAATAGAATTTCTGAAGGCATTAAATTTGCTATGCTTGATGCAGGAATTGCAGACGAAAATATACTTACTGAGTCAAGCTATGTATATCCCGAAAGAACATACGATGAAAACTTAAAGAAGAGTGTTACTACAGGATACAGAGCATACACAACATTATCTTTTAAGACAGATGATATTAGAAATGCCGGTAAATATATGGATGTAGCCCTTAAGGCAGGAGCAACAGGATGCAGCGTATCTTTCTATCTTGAAGATTCATCAATCTACTATGCCGATGCCCTTAAAGAAGCTGTAAAGAGCGCTGAAAATTCAGCAAAAGCTATTGCTGAAGCCTGCGGAGTTACACTTAACGGAATAGTATCAGTTGATGAGATGTCATCAAACTACTCTGTAGCCGATACTACAGCAGAGAAGGTTGAGTATGAAGCAATGGCAGCTGCTGATAGTGCAGCAAACGGCGGCTCATATACAACTGATATCGGATACGACAAAATAAGCATAACAGCAAGTGTATCTATCACTTACGGTATCTGATAACTATTTTAAATTAATTTGATTTAGTTCAAAAGCCTGGCTAACCTGTTCAAGTGTTAGTCAGGTTTTATTATTATAAAAAATATAATATGGCCCATTTTAAAAACCTCACTTGAACAAACTTAAATAAACATATATAATTGTAATGCGCATAAGCTATTTATAACGGTTTATGCGGAGATGATAATGTGGTTAACAAGGAAAAAACATTGAGGTTTTTAGAAGGTGTCGTATGCGGCATACTTATTGCAGGAATAGTTATATACGCAGTAAGCTGCTTTAAGTCAGAGATGCCCGACTATGACAATCTTAATGTTGAAGGAAAGGCTGCACTTATTGCGGCTATGCTTGAAAACAACTATATCGAAGATTTTGAAGAAAACGAACTTGCCGATAAAATGTATGCCGGAATGGCAGACGCCATGGGCGACCCATATACTACATATCTCACAAAGGATGAGATGGAAGCTTTTATGAGCGAAGCAGGGGGAACCATGACAGGCATAGGCATAGTAATTTCAGAAGATGAAGAAAGCGGAAGATGCATAATATCGGATATAATCGAAGGCTCTCCCGCCGAAAATGCCGGACTTATGGCAGGAGATATAATATTGAGCATAGACGGCACTGATGTTTCCGGTATGTCTGTGATAGATGTTTCCGCACTGACAAAGGGAAAAAACGATACATATATCCAAATCGGTGTTTTAAGAGATTCATCGGAAGAAATGGTCTTTGACATAAAACGCTCAACGGTCAGCCTTAATGTTGTAGAACATAAAAAGGACGGAAATATAGGGTATATAAAAATATCAGAGTTTACAAAAACGGCTCCTGCGCAGTTTAAAGCGGCTCTGGAGGACCTTGTAAGCCAGGGAGCAGAAGGAATTATTATTGACCTGAGAGACAATCCCGGAGGCATAATAGATTCGGCAGCAGAAATAGGAGACAGTATACTTCCGGAGTGTATAATCACTTATACGGTCGATAAAAACGGAAACAGAACTGACTTTGAGTCGGCTGAGGGTATGTGTGACCTTCCGTTAGCTGTTCTTGTAAACGGAGGAAGTGCCAGCGCTTCGGAGCTTTTAGCCGGGGCCATACAGGATAACGGCCGAGGAGATATAATCGGAACACAGACCTATGGAAAGGGTATTGTTCAGGGACTCTATGGGTTAAATGACGGCTCAGGCCTTAAAATAACAATTCAAAGATATTACACACCAAACGGTGTATGCATACATGGAGAAGGTATCACTCCTGACTATAAAGTTGATACCGATATAAAAGACACATCTGAAGAAGATAAACAGTATGTTAAAGCTATTGATGTACTAAACGATAAAATAAAGGATTGATAAAAATGATAGACATCGCTCTTTTAGGCACCGGCGGAATGATGCCAATGCCGGAAAGATTTCTTTCATCTATGCTTTTAAGAATAAACGGAAGACTTATAATGACAGACTGTGGAGAAGGTACTCAGGTAACATTAAAGATGCTTGGCTGGGGCTTTAAGGCAATCGATATGATATGCTTTACCCACTTCCATGCAGACCATATTTCAGGTCTTCCCGGTATGCTTCTTACCATAGGAAACGCAGGAAGAACCGAACCCCTTAAGCTTGTGGGACCTTCCGGTTTAAAAAAGGTCGTTGACGGACTGAGACTTATATGTTCTGAACTTCCCTTTAAATTGGAGTTTATAGAAATAACCGAATTCGGAAAAAAATATGATTTTGGAGATTTTATCCTTATGGCCAACGAAGGCGACCACAGAGTAAAATGTGTCTCCTATAGATTTGATGTGCCAAGAAAGGGCAAATTTTCCGTTGATAAGGCAAAAGCTCTTGGCCTGCCTGTTATATACTGGTCAGTGCTTCAGAAGGGCGAGAAGGTCGAATACGAAGGAAAAACATATACTGCGGATATGGTCCTTGGCGAGGAGCGAAAGGGTCTCAGCGTATCTTTCTGTACGGATACAAGGCCCGTTGACTCTCTGGTGGATTTTATAAAGGATTCAGACCTTTTTATATGTGAAGGAATGTACGGTGAAAATGAAAAGCAGAGCAAAGCCGTTGAATACAAGCATATGACCTTTGCCGAAGCGGCTAAACTTGCTAAATTGGGAAATGTCAAGGAGCTTTGGCTCACCCATCTCAGTCCGTCCATGTCGGAACCTGAGCTGTTTATAGATAATGCTAAAAATATATTTGATAATACTAAAGTAGGATTTGACAGAATGACTGCAAGAATAAATTTTGCAGAGTAATAAGGAGCGGTACTATGAACGAAGGAGAAAATAAAGATATACTTATACTTGCCATAGAAAGTTCATGTGATGAAACAGCTGCGGCTGTAGTTAAAAACGGAAGATATGTACTTTCAAATATTATTTCGTCTCAAATCGACCTCCATACCCTCTATGGCGGTGTAGTGCCTGAAATAGCATCAAGAAAACACGTTGAAAATATAGACGCCGTAATAACAGAGGCTCTTAAGCAGGCTGATGTAACCCTTGACGATATTGATGCCATAGGCGTTACTTACGGTCCCGGACTTGTTGGGGCCCTTCTTGTGGGTCTTGCCGAAGCCAAAGCTCTGGCTTTTGCTACAGATAAGCCCCTTGTAGGTGTCCACCATATTGAAGGACATATTTCGGCAAATTATATAGAAGACGTAAATTTCGAGCCTCCGTATATGGCTCTTGTAGTCTCCGGAGGACATACAAATCTTGTATATGTTGCTGATTACGGAAAGTATGAAATCATGGGCTCAACAAGGGATGACGCTGCCGGAGAAGCCTTTGATAAGGTTGCCCGTGTCATTGGAATGGGCTATCCCGGAGGACCTAAAATCCAGAAAGCCGCTGAAAAGGGCAATAAAGACGCAGTGGCATTTCCTCATGTATTCCTTGAGGACGGAAGCTATGACTTCAGTTTCAGCGGACTGAAATCGGCAGTACTTAACTATGTAAATAAGATGAAGATGACCGGCGGAGAGATTGTCCCTGAAGATATAGCCGCCTCTTTTCAGTATTCGGTAGTCGATGTTCTTGTCACAAAGACTATGAAAGCCGCAAAAGAGAAGGGGCTTACTAAAATAGCCATGGCAGGAGGCGTTGCATCAAATGCGGCCCTCAGAAAAGCTATGAAAGAAGCCTGTGATAAAAACGGTTTTACGCTTAATATACCGTCACCTATACTTTGTACCGATAATGCCGCAATGATAGGATCAGCTGCCTATTATGAATATATTGCCGGAAGGCGCGACGGCCTTGATTTGAATGCGGTGCCTTCTCTCAGGCTTGGAGAAAGAATATAAGAACTATTAATAAAGACGAAAAGCTTTAATGGCTTTCCGTCTTTTTATTAATCTTGCTGTTACGTTATCCATAACACCTATGGGAAGGTATTATACTCAATAAAACTTAATTTTTTAAATCAGTGGTTCTTCCATTAAGGTGATTTTTTTGTTTGTTGCGTCTAAACGCACTTCACATCCTATTGGCATTGTTAACATAGGGTGAGTATGACAACAATCAAACTCTGCTAAAATAGGAACTGAAGTATCTCCTATAACTTCCAGGAGGATTTCATAAGGCTTTCTGCCTGTTCCATTATCATCAAATTTTTCATGTTTTCCTAAAATTATTCCGCTCACTTTGTCAAATACGCCTGCAAGTTTAAGTAAAGAGAAAGAACGCTCTATTGTATATGCGTCTTTTTCAGCGTCTTCAATAAATAGAATATCTCCCTTGTTTATTACAGGCATATATTCTGTACCAAAAAAGCCTTCCATTGTATTCAGATTTCCACCAATTAATCTGCCCTGGCAAGTTCCTTGCTTTACACAAACCCATTGATTAGAATATTGTTCTTTTGACCTGTCTTGTTCACTCCAATCAATAAATTCATCTGTCCACGCAATAGGCATTTCATAATTGTACGGTACAGATATTCCATTTACAAATGAGTTGAAACTTTCAAAAGTCCAGTCTGCAAAAGGTGGTAATTCTCCAAATGATGACGCTATATCCGGGCCGTAAAAAGTGACTAAACCAGTTTTTGCATAAATCGCCAGTAACAAAGCAGTTATATCAGAAAATCCTATAATTATTTTAGGGTGTTTTTTTATATACTCATAATCTATATATGGCAGAATGGAATTTGTATTATTGCCGCCTATTGATGTCATTATTATCTGAATGTTCTCATCATATAAAAGATTATTAAATTCCTCTGCACGTTCTTTTATTGTTCCGGAGCGATAAAAGTCTTTTTTCTTATACAAAAGACCATTTTTTACTTGAAATCCTTTATTTTCTAAATATTTTATTCCTCTCTCATAACGAATAGGCTCAACCGCTGAAATCGGAAATGAAGGAGAACACACGCCTATAGCAGCCTTACCTTTAATTCTACTTGCTTTCATTTACATCTGCTCCTTTCCAAATAATAAAATTCAAGTTATAGATTTTCTATATTCTACCATACCTAATCTGTGCTTTCCAGATTTATTTGACAAAGACAGTCAGCTTTTTATTGTACATTTTTCAACATTAGTGAACTGAATAAGAAAGTGTATGTCTACATTGAAGATTGGCATGATTACCTTTTGTAAGGTGGGCGATACCGGTATGGCATATAATAAATATCTAACAGTCTTTATAGACAACCAGCTGACTGTTGTATTATACTTATCACCAATAATATTAAATAATCCGATAACTCGAATGGAGGGATAGTATGAATGACAGCAGATATATAATCGATTTCTACAACGGTTTTGACGAAGAATCACGTCTTACGCAAAAGCATGGTGTTGTAGAATTTTTTACCACAATGCATTATATAGATAAATATATCAAAGAAGGCAGCAAAGTCATTGAGATAGGCGCCGCAACAGGCAGATATTCGCATACACTTGCCCGCAGAGGATATGCTGTAGATGCGGTCGAATTAGTTGAGCATAATATAGATATATTTCGCCAAAATACTCTCCCCGGCGAGAATATAACGATTACCCAGGGTAATGCACTTGACTTATCTTCTTTTCAGGATAACAAATATGATATAACACTGCTTTTGGGTCCTTTGTATCATCTTTACAGCAGGGAAGATAAACAACAGGCCATAAAAGAGGCCATTCGTGTAACAAAACCCGGCGGAGTTATTTTTGCAGCATATGTTATATCTGACTGCTGTCTGATAGATGAAGGTTTTATCCACGGAAATATAAGCATATCTGAAT
>CABPCX010000055.1 GCA_902406135.1 uncultured Eubacteriales bacterium | reverse complement strand
TAATATTGTTTTTCGCCATTTCTTGTAAAAATTCACATACTTCTTTTAAGCAGTAAAAGTCAAGACTGCTTATCATATTTTCACGTTCCATAAACGGTACAAATTCTGACGGACTCAGTATACCTTTTTGGGGATGGTGCCATCTGGAAAGGGCCTCTCCTCCAACTATACTGCCTGTATCTGAATCCACATAAAACTGTATGTAAAGCTTAAACTGATGTTTTTCAAAGGCCTCTTCTGCCTTTGACTGCAGCTGTCTTTCCTGAATACATTTTTGAAGCATCTGCTCAGAGCAGTATACATAATCAACGCCTTCTTTAGCGGCCATATATGCCCCCTGGGAAGCATGGAAAATCATTTCATCCAAATCTCTGTCCTGCTGCTTCATTGGATATATGCCCACATTCATATCTGATTCAAACGGCTTTGAATACTGCTGTGTATAGCTTCGTATTCTTTTCAGTATGGCCATAATCCATTCATCTGTTTTTTCATTGTCATAGCTCTGTTTTAGTATAACAAATCCCTGGTCAGATACTTTAGCCAAAATATCGGTGTCACCAGTATATTCCTTAAGAATAACGGCACAGTAGCGCAGAAACTCTTCGGTCTCACGGCTGTTTCCTATCTTTCTGAGTCTGTCAGTATCAACATAAAAATATACGAGATTATAAAGTATGCGGTTTTTATCGTTTATAAACTGACTGTAATATCTGCGCATATATTCCAGGTTTCCAAGGCCTGTGGTTTCATCGGTTTCTACATCCTGCAGCGCTTTCTTGAGTTTTATTCTATAGCTGCGTACAAGCAAAACAATCAAAATAATCAGCCCGATAATAACTCCTATAAGCCAAGCAGCTATCTTTGGATATACTTCCTGTCCAGGCGTAATCTGCGCCATTTCAACAAGAAGGCCATTTACCTCCTGCTGAGACACCGAAGAAATAAAGTCCTTAAGCTCTGTTTTTAAGTCGTCAGGCGCAGCATTGGTAAACGAAAGATAGTATGAAATATCTTCACCGCTTTCATCTTCCGTCTTAAACGTTGAAATAGCATTTGATCTGTCTATGCTTATTTCTTCACTTGTATTTGCTGATATTATATCCACCTGATTATTTTTGGCCAGATTCTCTCTGTTGTCTTTGCTGTCCGCATCATAATATATAATATCATAGGAACTTTGTTTGGAAAAGTCCTCAAGCAGGCTTGGAATTACACCTTTAAAAGCCTGAGATTCCTTATCATAATATTCAATAGGATATGCATCAGGATTTCCAGCAATATAAATTGTTATTTTATCTTCCAATGTTTTCGCCCCTGATTTTATTTTTCATTTTCGTCTTTCAGTTTAAATAAAGTCATATTTCGGTTTGGACATTCTTCTTTAATTACCTGAATCTGAGTGCCCAATTCTGCCGCTTTTTCATCCATATTCTGCAGAGTTTTAATAAGATTTTCTCTTACTTCCGAAATTTTTTTCTGATAATTATCCAGCTCTAAATTATTCTGAGCCACTGCCTTTTCCCACTTACGGCGTTCTTTTTCTTCATCTTCGTATGCCTTTTTCTTGAGCTCTTCTGCATAACGTTTAGCATCCATAAGAGTATCACCTATCATCATCTGTTCTTTTTTACAGCCGTCAAGCTGTTTCCTTACATCTTGCAGCTCATTTTCCAGCTGTCTGATTTTTTCTTTATACTCTTCTTCTTTTTTCTTAGTATCTTCATCCTTTTCAAGAAGTCTTTCTGAAAATTCTTCTTCCATTGATGATATATACTCATATACACTGCTCTTCTTGTATCCAAAAAAGCCCTTTTGCAAATTATCTAAATTCATAATGTACACTCCCCTTTACTTGAATGATATTTTCTTTCTCTCTATGCTTCCCCAAACCATCTTTCTTTTTCTGTATCCTATAAGTGCCATGGCACGTACCCATGCAAGCACAAGCCTCAGACAGGATACCTCAACTGCACAAAGTCCAATGGCTTTAATTACGTCTGTAAATTTAAGTTTCAAGTCTATAGTATGTATACGGGCAAAAAATGCCGTTAACGACAAAATTGCGGAATATACAACATATATTAGGAAAAACAATATCATAAACGGAACATTTATCAAATCCACCAAAAACGCCAGTACAATCGTAAAAATACCAAATATTTCGATATACGGCGAAAACAGTTCATATATCAAAAAATACAGATATGAAATAAGACCAACAAGTCCATATTTAGGATTAATAAACATTCTTCTATGGCGCGTCATACTCTGAAACAGTCCAATATGCCAGCGTCTGCGCTGTTTGCAAAGGTCATCAAGTTTTTCCGGTGCCTGAGTCCAGCATATTGCGTCGGTAGCATAACGTATTCTGTATGGAATGTTATTTTCGCGGCAGAATACGTGCAGCTTAACGACAAGCTCCATATCCTCACCCATTGTTGTGGCGTCATATCCGCCGGCATCAATAACAATATTTTTCTTAAAAAGTCCAAAGGCCCCTGAAATAATTATACTTCCGTTGAATTTATCAAACAGTATTCTGGCAGCCAGAAATGAACGGTCATATTCCAAAACCTGCATACATGGAATAATCTTATTGGGAAGATGATACGAAACAACCCTTCCGTTATGTATAACCGCTCCGTTGCTCGGGCGGACTGCTCCTCCTACGGCTACGATATCACCCTCTTCAAGTACGGGTCTCACTATTTTTTCAAGAGAGTCATACTGAAGCACGGAGTCTGCATCCATACAAATGAAATAAGGATATTTTGATGCATTTATTCCCATATTCAGGGCATCGGCTTTGCCTCCGTTTTTCTTTCTGATAAGTGTGATAGGAACTTTAAAACCATAGCTTTCATAAATTGCTTCTTCTGGCTGGCAGAAAATTTTACGCTGTATAGGTCTGCTTATTTTCTGCATACTGAATGCTTTCTGCACCACATCAGCCGTATTGTCTTTCGAGCCGTCATCGACAATTATAATTTCATATAATTTATACTCCAGCGCAAGCAGTGAGCGTATGCTTTCTACAATTGTGATTTCCTCATTATATGCCGGCACTATAATAGAAACCGGGATATAATATTCTCCCTGCAGTTCACTTTTCAGCTCATTTCTTTTCTTTGACTGGTAAAGCGTCGAAGACCCAACTGTAACCGACAAAAACAGGAAGCTGGCATATCCAATCATATAGATTATAAAAAATATTTCTATATAGCTAAAAAACAGTTTATATACGTCTGTCATTTACTTTCATACCTCCGCATTCTGCAGCTTCTGTGATTCCAGACGATAAGTCATCATTTCTCTGGCATAGCGGTCATTTCCTGAAACTATATCAGTCAAATCGCTGTAATCTATTTTATGGGAAGTAAGGCTTTGCGCCGCCGAATAACGTATAAACCAGTTGCTGCTGCAAATGGCTTCCTTCAGCGCTTCGATAACTTCTTCGCCGTCATAAATTGATAGTGAAGAAGTCGCCACAGTGGCATATTCCCATTTATCCTGATTTTTGTCCATTGTAAAAGCCAAAAGTGTATTAAGTGCCGGTTCATAATAATATTTTCCAAAGTATCTTACAGCTGAAAGACGCAGTTCCTTATCCATATCTTCATTCTGCATAATGGCAAGCATTTCTTTTTTATAGTCACCGCTGTAAAAACGTATGTAATTCAGTATTGCAAGCTGTGTATGTATAGAAAAATCTTCAAACTCTGACCATAAACGTCTGATAAGGACACTATGTTCGCCGGAAAAGGAAAGGAGACCTTCTGTCAATATTTTCTCATGCAGAAAAACCCTTCCGTCATCCTGGACAATAAGTGCCTGAGCGATATGTTCCTCATCTCCAAAGTTATATAAAGCCTGTAATGCGTTGCATCTGCAGTATAGGTTATCTTTTTTCACATATTCCAGCAGAATGTCCTGAATTGTATCAAACTGCTGACGGTTTCTGATTTCGCATCTTGAAAGAAAGTAGGCAAAATAGCTCATCTGTATACTTTCCTTTTTAAGATAGAGCGTAGACATATACATTATAACGGGCTTTATCTGACGAATATATTCTTTCTTAACTTCATTCTGTTCAGGCAAAAGCTCATACAGTACACGGTCAAATGCTGCAAGATAGTTAACATGACGCAGTATACGCCATAAATATTTTAAATGATTTTCAGATACTTTACCATTATTTTCTATGATTTTGAGCTGTACATCCAGCTGTTTTTTTATCTTTTGGCATCGTTTTTCGAGGCTGGAGCCTCTGCGGCTCAAAGTGATATTGTATATCACATTGAATATAATCATACTTACACAAACAGCACCATAAATATAGAGTAAATCTTCTACATTCATTTTTTACCCCTTTTCTACGCCGCCAGACTGTTAACTCTTACGGCCCCAATAATCTTTTATCATATAATAGGATTCCTTAAGCCTTTCATGATATGTCACTTCTTCTCCCCAGCCCTTAAGCGGGAAAGCTTCCATTTCTACTCTTATTTTATCGTTGTTATCATCTGTTATGCCGACATACATCTCATCTATATGGATATACTCTACTCCGTAATGCTCATAATAATCATCGTGTATCAGCATCTCTGACGGATTCGAAAAGTTTAGAAGCTGCCAGGGAAGTTTCAATTCAACTCCGTTTTCAGTAAATATAAAGTCTGCCAAAGAATTGAAATCCTCCGATTCAGGATTTGCATTACCGTATTCTAAAAGTCCCGTCTCGTAGGTCTCAGCAGTGGCTGTCCATTCGCCTGTCAGCAGCGGTGTAGCTGTCTGAAGCATTAGGTGTATGGGCTTAAATACCGGTATATCCGCATCGGGAACATTGAGATAGGCGTCCTCGTTTCTGGTTTCAAGAGAATACATTGCCCTCAGATTCTCATATCTTTCCTGCACAAGCAGACGGCTGTTTTCTTTTCCGTCAATGGTTATTATAAAGTCACAGGCTCTGGTAAATGATATGTCATAGTTGCTGCAGTAAGTAGTTCCCGTTTTTTGTGTCGTATCAATGGGAATATACAGCTTATCATTTTCCGGAGAAAATCCTTCTTTTTGTATATAAAAGTAAATAAACTTTTCATCATATTTCATAGAAACAGACATATCCCCGTTTTCTATTACAAGGTCACTTTCATTCCATTCGGAAGTGTCTCCGTCCACATAGCAGACACTTTTCTCATTTCCGGGGTCAAAGGAAAGCAAACCAAAATACTGCTCATTTGTCTGATAGTCACTCCAGTAAGGCGTATTGTCAAGGTCTACCGACTGCATGGTATTCCACGTACGTTTAAACCACTCGTCCTGCCATGTGAAAATACACCCTCCGGCACAGCCCGCAGCCATAATATCTTCATAACAGTCGATAACCGCCTGTCCCTGCTCCTGCTCTGACATATTGCCCTGGTTTCGGTTTGTATTATAGTCTCTCTGAGCCATTCCCCTTCCCGTAGAAACACCAAATTCCGATATTACAACGGGTATTGTGTGATGCTCGGTCAAGGTCTGCAAATAAGCTCTGTATGTATTTATTTCTCCGTCTTCCGTAACGGGAAAACTGCTTTTATAATCAACAAAGTTAAGATAGTCCGGGTAGTACGGGTATACATGGTATGACGCAAAGTGCCCTGACAAAAACGCATCTGTCGTACGGATATGTTCCACATCTACCTTTGCACATTTCATAAAATATTTTGTTATAAGCTCCGGATAGTCAAAGGGGTCCGTTGTGGGCCAGTTTGAAAACGCTATAAGTCTCTGCTGTTTATATCTTTCGGATTCATACTCTATTATCTTATTGCCTACTTCGCAGAGCATAGCCTCAAAAGGTGTTGCGTCTTCGGTTGTATACATATAGGTTCCATTGTATACATTTCGGTCGGGATATTTATCATTCGTATATACGACCGTTACATCCTCCCATTCAACACCAAGAATGTATCCGATTACCCATGGAGATATATCATTACGATAGCTTCCTGCTCCAATACCGTATCCAAGATTCAAATTTTTCTTACCGTGAATTATATCAACAACGGTTCTGCAGTCATCTAAAAACGTCTGTCGAAAATCGTCGTCATAGGCATCTCTGTGGGAGTTCTGCACATAGTCATTTACCCATACTTTGTCTATCGCATAGTCTGTAGCCCATTCTCCCGGTATACCTACACCCATATTTACGCCCCTTATCTCAAAGGGTTCAACAACGCCGTCTTTCTCCATATATATGGTATCTGCATCGGCAGTCATAAATGTAGTAACCGGTTCATCGGGATTTAAGTCAATATAAATTCCAAGCCTGTAGTAAGCTTCATTTATAATAAACGCAAGAATAACCACAATAAGGGCGGCAATTATAAATTTCTTCATAAAGTTTTCCTCCTCCGATTTAGTGGTTAAACTTCTTTATCTTTGACTCATGGCAATACTGTTTGAGTATTTTAATGTTCTCGTCCATCCAAGCTCCTCTTTCTACGATAAATGTTTTCAGCTGTTCTACAGCTTCATCATAGTTTTCCGGATTTCGCTCACTCGGATAGAGCGGAGTATAGTCTTCAAAGGTATATCCCCATACCTCAAAATTTCGGTCAACGGCCGGTCCGAGCCATTCAACTGTCTCATCAATATAATTTAACAAATATTCATCACTTAAATAGGTTTCTCTAAGCTGGTTATATCTCTCGATAACGCGGTTAACAAAATGCTCATCCTTTATAAGCATATAATACCAAGTAATATACTGCATCTGAAACTTCTGTGGATCTGTCTGGCTGAAATGGAAATTATCACAGCAGGCATTAAAGTCCCATATGCACATATTGAATTTTCCGCGAAGATCTTTATATACATAGGTTGAACGGGAACCAACGTCATAGTTGCAGGTAAACTCATTCAATATAAAATAATCTACGAATGAATCCATATCTGCTTTATTCCACCAGGCATAGGGTTCCGTATCATAGTCAAAGGAATAGAGAATTTTTTCAAAGTCTGAAAAATCCTGCCGGATATAGTCTATTCTATCCTGTGTCAAATTTTCTGTACCGGGATAAACAATATCCATCATCTGTTTATTTCTCATGGTATGTACGGAAAAAGTTTCAATGTTTTTTATCGGATTGCTGCTGCCGCGGTCAAGGCGCACAACATAACTTACAGCAGAAGCTCCATTCTCAGGCTTACTCATATCCAGTCTGCTGTCTTCACCATTGGTTATAGTTTCTGTCATAACATACAGCCCCTGATACTCGCCGTTTATTACAACTTCGCAGAATCTTACATTAGGAGCATAGTCCATAATTTCGCCGGCAATATTGTACCACATATAATTACGTATCATTGTTTTATCAAGAAAAGGACCATGCAGAGCCCATTCGTGATGGTCATCCATTCCAAGCATAGGAACATCACGATTTTCTATGCCGTCATCTTTTGTTATGTTCAGCAGGTATCCTTTTTTATCAAATAGACGTGATGTATTTCCTCTTATACGGATACGTCCTGAAAGCTCCATAGCAGGCTCATCTGTCAAATGATTATTCTGTTTTGAATTATCCATAACATCAACCCGACAGGCAATATCTGAACTTCCGTCTGCTGCCATTGATACATATTTATACTCATAGTCAACTTCTTCATCATTTTCCAGAGGAATGCCGTCCTCAGATAATGGTACTCCCGGTATCTCCTGCCCTAATGTATCTATTGATATAATTGGCATATGGGTGCACAGCCCGCTTTTATCACAAGAGCATCTGCCATCCTCCGCTCTGTCTTCAAGATGCTGATGGATACGGTTGGTGGGATTATCTTTATCTATATTGGAAGCTCCAAATGAGGCTGCCAGTACCAATATGGTGGCTGTGATGCCCATAAGACGATATCTCATTTTTTATACCTCCAAGAATTATACATCAGCCGCTTATTTCATCATTCTGCATAACAAAGTTGCAGTACTCTATATTTCCGATTTCGTAAATAGCATCGGTAATGGTTTTGTTCTTACCCGAGGCCTTTTGATATTTTTCACTGTTATCAAGGACACGTTTGCTGATTTCGTAAATAAACTCTACACTGTTTTCCGTAGTGTTTTTAACTCTAAGTGTGGCTTTTCTTGCAAAATACTGGAATATCAAAGCTTCTATACGTTCTTCGTTTATCCTTGAAGTACGAATCACAAGAAGCATTCTGTTATCATTCTTAATACGTCCAAATATCAGCAGGACTAAAAACGTGAATGCGCTTCCTATTCCGGCTACGAGGAAATCTCCCGCACCGCAGCAAATACCTACAACAATAGCCCAGAAAATATATATTGTATCTCTTGAATCCTTAATGGCAGTACGGAAACGTACGATTGATAACGCACCGACCATACCAAGTGAAAGGGCTATGTTATTGCTTATTACTATCATAACCGATGTTGTTACTACCGTAAGGGCCATAAGCGATACATTGAATTTTTTACTGTAAATACTGCCTTCATGGGAAAGCATATATGACAGAAAAATAAAAAATGCAATTATAACCGATGCGGTCATACGCAGGGTTATGGCTTCCAAATCCAGCTGGCCGGTATTTTCAAAAAGCTCAAATAATACTTTCTTCATAAATCTTCTCCTTATTAAAAACCATATTTCAAACTTATACTTCTTGCCAAACAATATTTGCTTACAGACAGCTCAGACCTGTTTGCGGCATTAATCAGATTTTTAATATAGCTTAGCAAAAATCCGTTATATTTTACTTCAAGCACACAATTAAATGAGTCCAGTACCGGATACAGATTCAATTCCGGAGAAAACAAGTCCAGATTTGATTCCGTCGCCCTAATATTGTGGTCAAAGGTTATACGTATTTTATTTTCCTTGGCTATGTAAGCTTTTCTGTCATAAACTACGATAGTTTTTGGTTTGTAACAGTGCATATTCATTATCCCGTAGCACTCCAGAGCAAAGGGGTCACTGTATTTAAGCAGAGGATAATATTCCCCTTTGGAAATTTTAACCGCATCCTCCCGCTTTATCTGAAGTGAGCGTTTTTTCTGA
>CABPCX010000054.1 GCA_902406135.1 uncultured Eubacteriales bacterium | reverse complement strand
TCTTACCCTTGGCTCAAACGGTGCCTGCTGTCTTGCCGACGGTAAATTATATACCATAGGCTGCCATAAAGTAGATGTGGTGGATACAACGGCTGCAGGGGATACATTTACAGGATATTTTCTGTACGGAATGCTGAATAACTATTCTGTTGAAGAAAGCCTCAGAATGGCCACTACTGCCAGCGCCGTATGTGTAGGAAGAAACGGAGCATCCGATTCAGTACCCCTTAAAAAGGAAATTGATGATATAATAGAAAATAATAAATTTGGTACACTTGATGTTACTGTTAAAGATATGTGAGGTGTAGTTATATGAAAAAAGTATTATTTGTAAACTGCTGTATAAGACGTGAAGAATCCAGGTCTTTAAAGCTGGCACAGAAATTCCTCAGCTTTCTTGACCCAAATGAATATGAGGTAGAAGAACTCTGCCTTATGGATGAACCCCTTGAATACTTCAAGGACAGCTTTTTTGCTCAGAGAGAGCGTCTGCTTGCAGATAAAAAGTTTGACCATCCCAGATTCAGATATGCGTGGCAGTTCAAAAATGCTGACAAAATAGTTATTGCGGCACCGTTTTGGGATTTAAGTTTTCCTGCACTGCTTAAGGTTTATATCGAAAACCTTTGTGTTGAAGGCATAACCTTTGGATGCAATGAAAACGGATGCTTTGGAACATGTGCGGCTGATAAACTTGTTTATATAACTACCAGAGGTGGAATTTATGTAGATTCGCCTCTTGAGATGGGTGCAAAATACATAGAAGCAATGTGCCAGTTTTTCGGTATAGATAAATTTGAATGTGTCTGTGCTGAAGGCATAGATATTTTTGGAGTCGATGTTGAAGAAACTCTTAAAAAAGCAATAGATAAGGCTGAAAAAGCAGCAGCTGATTTTTAAGAAAGGAATGATAACAAATGGGAGAAATGATGAAAGCCGTTGTTTATAGAGGAAAGGGACAGGTTGCTCTTGAAGACAGACCTATGCCCGTTATAAAAGATAAAAGAGATGCCGTTGTAAAGGTAACTCTTTCAACAATATGCTCCAGTGACCTTCACATTAAACATGGAACAGTTCCCAGAGCTAAGGAAAATACTGTTCTTGGACATGAATTTGTCGGAGAAGTAGTTGAAGTAGGAAGCGCAGTTAAAAAGTTTAAAAAGGGCGACAGAGTTTCAGTAAGCGTTGAAACATTTTGCGGAACATGCTTTTTCTGCAGAAACGGTTATGTAAATAACTGTGTTGAAGGCGGATGGGAGCTTGGATGCAGAATTGACGGATGCCAGGCAGAATATGTACGTGTACCAATTGCTGATATGGGAATGACACTTATTCCTGATGATGTAAAAGACGAAGATGCACTCTTTAACGGTGACATACTTGCAACAGGATACTGGGCTGCATCAATCGGAGAGCTTAAACCCGCTGATACAGTAGTTGTTATAGGTGCCGGCCCCACAGGACTCTGCACACTTATGAGTGTTAAGCTTTACAGCCCTTCAAAGGTAATTCTTATTGACGTAAACGATTACAGACTTAATCTTGCAAAAGAGCAGGGACTTGCTGATATAATTGTAAACTCTTCAAAGGAAGATCCCCTCGAAGTTATTATGAGAGAGACTAACGGCAGAGGTGCGGACAGAGTATTTGAAGTTGCAGGTCTTAAATCAACATTCCAGCTTGCTTGGCAGGCAGCAAGACCCAATGCCATAGTTGTTATAGTTGCACTTTATGCTGAACCTCAGGAAATTCCTCTTCAGCTTATGTACGGCAAAAACCTTACATTCAAAACAGGCGGCGTAGACGGAAATTCAAACTATGCTGAAGAAATAATGAGACTTATTCAGACAAAACAGATAGATACAAGCTGCCTTATTACCCATAAAGCGCCACTTAATGACGTAATGCGCGGATATGAAGTATTTGAAAACAAAATTGATAACTGCGTTAAATGGGTAATAACGCCTTATGAAAGATAATTTGGAATAATATAGAACTAAATATGCGGTATAAAAAATACCTCTCTGGGCAAAATTAGACTATCAGCTTCGGGAGGTATTTTTTTAAATATGTCTGACTGCTGTTTGATGTATCAAATACGTTTTACAGGAGTGAACCGATTTGGGATATAAAGGCAAGGTTGAAATAACCGGTGTTAATACCGCAAAAATAGAAGTTCTAAAAAAGGATGAAGCTATTGAACTGTTTAAAAAAGCCAAAAACGGCGACAGTGAAGCAAGACAAAGGCTTATAAACGGAAATTTAAGATTAGTATTAAGTATAACAAAAAGATTTGATTATAAAAATGAGTCTATAGATGACCTTTTTCAGGTAGGGTGCATAGGGCTTATAAAAGGGATAGATAACTTTGACACCTCATTAAATGTACTTCCGTCTACCTATCTTGTTCCGATGATAATCGGAGAGATAAGAAGATATTTGAGAGACAATAACTTTATAAGGGTTAGCCGCTCATTGAGGGATACGGCCTATAAGGCGCTGCAGGCAAAAGAAAGGCTTACTCTGGCAAATTCTAAAGAACCCACTGTAGAAGAAATAGCAAAGGAGCTTGAAATAACTCCTGAAGAAGTTGCAGAAGCCCTTGAAGCTGTTCAGGAGCCTGTATCGCTCTATGAGCCTGTATATCATAATGAAGGCGACACATTATATGTAATGGACCAGATGAGTGATGAAAAGGAGTCTGACAGCAGCTGGCTGGACAATATATCACTTAATGAGGCAATGGAAAAGCTTTCCGACAGAGAGAAAAAAATACTTACATTGAGGTTTTTTGAGGGGAAAACACAAATGGAAGTATCTGATGAGATAGGAATATCTCAGGCACAGGTGAGCAGGCTGGAAAAGGGCGCATTAAACAGAATGAAAAAATATGTGTAAATTATTGATTAAGCTGCCTTATTTATTGAAATAAGACAGCTTAAAATCCATAAATAGGGTTTTATTTTTATTTTTGTTCTGGTATAATTAATTTGTATACGCACTTTATGTAAAGCAGGTTGATATTATGGCAGATTCAAATATGACAAAAAAAGCCCTGGCATCGGCTTTAAAAGAGTTGATGAAAACTGTTCCGTTTTCCAAAATAAGCATAGGAGATATATGCGATGTCTGCGAAATGAACAGAAAAAGCTTTTATTATCATTTTAAAGATAAATATGACCTTATAAACTGGATTTATACGTCTGAGTTTGTTGCTGGTATGCAAAACAGGGTATATGACAGTGAATGGGACCTTTTAGAGGATATGTGCGTATATTTCTATGAAAACAGAGATTTTTACAGAAAGGCTTTACAGATAGAAGGGCAGAATTCATTCTATGATTATTTCAGAGAAGTTTTAAAAACACTTCTTGACGCATACATAAAAGATGTTTTTGTTGAATGCAAAAATGCTGATTTTTATATTACATTTTATTCGGACGCATTTGTAGCTTCCATAGAAAGATGGCTTACAAATAAGAATTGTATGAAACCGGATGAATATACGGTTCTGCTTAGGTCATGTCTCGTTGATTTTGCAAAAATACTTGTAAGTGAAATAGAAACCAGCGGCAGCTGAAAATTAAAGCTGCCGCTGGTTTTTTATAAAATTTTAGCTTTAATGGAACTAGATATATCACATATAAGCGCTATATAACTGCTTAATATCAATAAAAGAAAGTATGTAAAAGCATTTTTACACGAAAAAAGTGCTTTGTAAAAGGTATTTTATAGACTGAAAGTACTTGACGGGGTATGATATAGGAAATAAAGGTGGTGAGATTATGGATATCGGAACAAAAATAAAGGAAGCCAGATTATCCGCACAGCTTACTCAGGAGCAGGCGGCGGAGCAGCTTGGAGTAAGCAGACAAACCATATCAAACTGGGAAAATAATAAAACCTATCCTGATATTATTAGTGTAATAAAGATGAGTGACCTATACGAAGTAAGTCTTGACCGCCTTTTAAAGGATAAGGAGGAACCATATATGTCAAATTATATGGAATATCTTGAGGACAGTACAAATACGGTTAAAAGCAAAAACAGGCTGTCTAAGATTATTTTGACAGCGGTCTATCTTGGAATATGGGCATTTTCTGCGGTAATTTTCTGGGGCTTTATGAGCAGTTCTGATGCCTTAGCATTCAGCCTTATGTTTTTGTGGATCATTCTTCCGGTCACTACTTTTATAATATCCTTAATTATAGGAAAAAATGATTACTGGGGAAGGCATAAATGGTTTACGGTTATCTTTTTTGGCATAATGTATATGCTTGGAGAATATGCGACATTCAGCACTGCCAATATGATTGCATTTAATAAAATCAATATGCCGCATTTTGGAATGATTTTAGCCGGTGCGGCCATCTCGACCGTCGGTATAGCCATAGGAAGTATTTTTAATAGAAGAAAATCAAAGAAATAGCTTAAAATATAAAAGGCTCATCCAAATAAGGATGGGCCTTCTTTAGTTTATATTATTTTAGAGTTGAATGCAGGTCATTTATTATTTCAGCAAGACTGCACTGAGAAATATCATATTTTTTACTGCTGATGTCACCTTTTGATGTAGACACCTTTCCGTCTTTTCTAAAGCATATTGAATAAGAATCTTCACATATTGTATTATCTATTTCGGGCAGGTCTCCTCTTAAATCAATGGGGATGTAGGCATATTTTTGTGTATCTCTCAGATTTCTTAAGTATGATTTCATCTTTAGACAGGCTTCTTTTGAACAGCCGTCCTTTGGAATGTAAAATACGAATGAATTTGTAAAATCTTCAGCAGCCGCCAGCTCCTGGGGCGTAAGAAGATTCTCTATATTTTCATCATCATAGAATATATGGAATGCGAAAAATTTTGAATATCTGTGAAGAATATCAGCAGCTTCAATGAGGCTTTTACTGTCACTGTTTGTGATAGATATAATAAGATTGTTTATTCCTTCAACTTTGCTTATGTCGCTTAAATCGTTTGTATCCATAAAAAGAATGAACGCACAGTCTTCATTTTCTCTATATATTTCTCTCATATAGTTATTTATGCAGTTTTCACCATATATTAAATATAGATACACTCCTAAATCTTTTCCTTCTGAAATTAGCTTTTTGATTGTGTCAGCGTCATTCTCAGAAGCGGCAGAGTTTATAGCAATACTCCAGGGAGCTGTAAGACCCATGGTTTCTTTATTGCTTTTTATTAACCTGGCACCGTAAGCGCAGCTGTTATATCCTATATTAAAGGTGAATTTCTTTAAAATTTCTGTATCTACATCCGATGCAACACTTTTTACAAGGGTATAGTATGCGCTGTCCTCATCTGAAAGTATCCTTTGAACTATACTGAATAAGTTTCTGCTGAATTTTCCTCGGGGAACTATAAGTGCTAAATCTATTATATTTCTTAATCCGCGTTCAGGATCACTCTTTATATCTATAACGACTTTATTAATCAGAGTTTCCGCCATAGCGCGGGCAAGTCTGTCTCTAGCCATTACTTAGATCACCTCTACAAATATTTTTTACAATATAATCATACATTTGCAAAAGAGATATTTAAAGGGACAATTTAAAGGCGCTGTCCTATTATTATGTTAATTATAATGAGGCTTAAGGATGTATTAATTTGACTAAATATGCGTTAAAATATATAATCAAAGTATAAAATACAAATAGAGGAGGATTTGTTATGTATCTGGAAAGCTTAAATGAATTTAAACTTCTTGACTTAGAGTCTGAAAATAATGAGATAGTAACATATTTTAGAGAATTTATGGCAGTTCAGCAGCTTTACAGCGCCGCTATAAAGGAAATAAGAACAAAATTTGAAATTCTTGACGATGAATTCAGCGTTAAATATAATTATAATCCCATACATCAAATAGAAAGCAGATTAAAAAAGCCCAAGAGCATAATTGAAAAACTTAAAAGAAAGGGTTTTGAAGTATCGCTTAAATCAATAAGAGAAAATCTGTTTGATGTGGCCGGTATAAGGGTAATATGCAACTATGTAGATGATATTTACCGTATAGCCGACCTTCTTATAAAGCAGGATGACATAACACTTATAAGAACAAAGGATTATATTGAACATCCAAAGGAAAACGGTTATAGAAGCCTGCACCTTATTGTATCTATACCTATATTTTTGGCTGAAAGTACCGAAAATGTTATGGCAGAGATACAGATACGCACTATAGCTATGAATTTATGGGCAAGCCTTGAGCATGAACTTAAATATAAGTCTGAAGATGATGTTTCTGAAGAACTTAAAATAAGGCTTAAAAATAATGCAGATACAATTGCTAAGGTAGATATGGAGATGCAGTCTATATTCAGAGAACTTAAGCAAAAAAATAATATTGAAAATATCTGCTGCCGCGGAATGCGAAAATAAATTAAATTTGTAAATAGGGAGTCTTTTTAAATGAATAAGGTTTATCTGTGGGTCAAAAAGGAGCCTGTGCTTATAATATCAGCCATATGCGCAGTAATTTCTATGTTTTTTTACGGACCCTCAGCCGAATATATAGGATATATAAATTTTAGGGTATTATGCCTGCTTTTCTCACTGATGGCTGTAGTAGCCGGATTTACTAAATGCGGATTATTTAACGTACTGGCTCAAAAGGTCGTGCAAAAATGCCACAGCACACTCAGCATTAGTATAATTCTCGTTATGCTTACGTTTTTCTGCTCGATGTTAATTACTAATGACGTGGCACTTATAACATTTGTTCCGTTTACCATATTAATACTGGAAATGACAGGGCAAAGAAAGAATATGATACTGGTAATAGTTTTACAGACTATAGCAGCAAACTTAGGAAGTATGGCTACTCCCATAGGAAACCCTCAGAATTTATACCTGTTTTCGGAATATAATGTGAGTGCATCTCAGTTCTTTTCCGTTATGACATTCTATACTGTTATAAGTTTCGTATTGATTCTTATTGGATGTTTTTTTGTAAAAAAAGAAAAGATAGAGGTATCTTTGGATAATATGGATTCTTCCATAAAAAATAAAAAGAATATGGCAGTATATGCAGTTCTTTTTATTATAAGCTTTTTGGCAGTATTCAGGGTAGTATCGTATGTGGTTACAACAGCAGTAACCGCAATAGCTATTCTAATAATTGACAGAGAGATTTTTAAAAGAGTAGACTTCTGTCTGCTTATTACGTTTGTATTTTTCTTTATTTTCTCAGGAAACCTTGGAAATATAGATACGGTACATAATTTATTGTGGGGTGCGATAAATAAAAATACTATGGTAACGTCTGTCGTAGCCAGCCAGTTTATAAGCAATGTTCCTGCTGCTGTACTTTTATCCGGATTTACTCAGGATTGGAAGAGCCTTCTTATAGGAACGAATATAGGAGGACTGGGAACACCTATAGCTTCTATGGCAAGTCTTATTTCGTTAAAATTGTATATGAATGAGAAGGGAACAAACAGTAAAAAATATATGGCAGTATTTCTGGCTGTCAATGTAATTTTTCTTATAATACTTCTATTGGCAGAAATGATATTTGGATAAAACAAAAACCTCCTGATTTAAGGAGGTTTTTTATTTTTAGCATATCAAATTATTTTTATCTTATAAGACGTTATGACTTTTTGAATCAGTATATTTTTTCAATGCAGGAGCCAGAAATTTAGACATAATGGGAATATATGTTGCAGCATATACAGCAATAGCAATACCCAGAGAAGCTTTTTTATACTTAGGAGATATTTTTAAACCAATAATAACACCAATAGAACATAGACAAAGCTTTAATAAGGCAATATCTTTCCAGCTGCAGCTTTTAATGTAATCATCGGCATAATTCAAAATACGTTTCATACTGACACCTCCATATTAGTTAAGTAACTTTCTAAATATATTATACAATATAAATTGACTGATAGAAAAGGCGCTAAGTGTAAAATGTAAATAAAAAAGACTAAATCTAAATTGATTTAGTCTTTAAATGCCGGTGGCCGGACTCGAACCGGCACGGAGATTATCCGCTTGATTTTGAGTCAAGTGCGTCTGCCAATTCCGCCACACCGGCTTATGTAATTACCAACAAAACAGTCAGCTATATAATATTAGCACAAAAGCAGTGGTAAATCAATATTTATTTTTTATCCTCAATAAGGTCATTAAGAGTCATATTATCGACTACATTATCAATGGCATCTTTTATTTTCTTCCATACAACTACAGAGTTGCAGGAATTAAGTTTATTGCAGGTCTCACCGTTTTCTGCAACGCAGTATACAGGTGCAAGAGAACCTTCAAGTATTCTGAGAATGTCACCAACAGCAATTTCCGAAGGGGCCTTTGCAAGAGCATATCCGCCCTGAGCACCTCTGAAGCTTGTCAAAAGTCCTGCCTTTGTAAGTGGATTAATAATCTGTTCAAGATATTTTTCTGATAAATCCTGGCTTGCGGCAATTTCCTTTAAAGGTTTATGTCCGTTATTATAGTTTTCAGCTAAATAAACCATTATCATAACACCGTATCTGCCTTTGGTCGATATAAGCATAAAAACATTTCCTTTCAAATCATACTAATGTAATAAGTATATCATATTACTATGAATTATGCAAATTAATCATTACTATTGAGCTTATCAGCACACTTAGGACAAATTCCTGTAAACTCCATATTATGTCCGGTTATAACAAAACCGGTTTTTTCCGAAATCTTTTTAGAAATCTCATCAAATGGACAGTCTTCAACATCAACGGACTTGTGGCATATAGAACATATAAGTTCATGTTTATGCTGATGGTCATTAAACTGATAATATGTTTTACCGTCCATATGGATAGATTTTATAAGTATATTTTTATCTGTCATAGCACTCAAAGCGCGGTAAACTGTCGACAGATTTATATCAAGAGTTTCAGAAAGCTTTTCATATATATAGTCTGCTGTGACAGGATAGGGAGATGCCATTATAAGCTCTATTATCATAAGTCTTTTTTTAGTTGCTTTTAAGGAAGCAGATTTTAATACATCTCAATTCATAAAAAACACTCCTGTAAAAAACAGATAAATACAAATAATATAAAATAGAAATATAAAAAACATAATAATAGTATAACACATAAAACGATAAG
>CABPCX010000053.1 GCA_902406135.1 uncultured Eubacteriales bacterium | reverse complement strand
GGTGCATACTGCGGTATAGGTGCTGAAGAAAGGGGTCAGGGGCAGGCCATAGCCGAAAACCTTATGGAAATGTCCACCCTCTGCGTACCAATAATATCCATACTCATAGGCGAAGGCGGAAGCGGCGGAGCTTTAGGCCTTGCTGTTGCTGACCGTGTATGGATGCTTCAGAATTCGGTATATTCGGTAATATCTCCCGAGGGCTGTGCCAGCATTTTATGGAAAAGTTCCTCAAAGGCCGATGCGGCTGCAGCAAGCCTTAAGCTGACCGCCGAGGATGCAAAAAGCCTTGGAATTATCGAACGTATACTTTCCGAAAAAGATTTAGGCAAAAAAGAATTTTATTATCGTATACGTACTATGCTCACGGAAGAAATAAGCGAGCTGTCAAATGACCTTGACCTGGTTGGAAAGCGTTATGAGCGTTTCCGCCGTATAGGTACCGATGCGATAGTTAAGGAGTAAATATTAAATATGAGTATTTATGGAAAATTTTGCAGGGAAGTCATAGGAGAAAACGGAGAATTAAAAAGTATTACCCTTGACTATCCCGACAATTTCAATTTTGGATATGATGTTGTGGACGCCATAGCCGATGAGACTCCCGAAAAAAGAGCAATCGTATGGTGCAATACCGAAAATGAGGAACACATCTTTACATTTTCCGATATAAAGAAATACAGCAATAAAATGGCCAATGTATTCAAAAATGCCGGCATAGCAAAGGGCGACAAAGTTATGCTCGTTTTGAAACGCCATTATGAATACTGGTTTGCGGCTGTAGCTCTGCATAAGCTGGGAGCGGTTATGATACCCGCGACCCATATGCTTACGGTCAGCGACTTTGTATACCGCCTTAAGGCAGCTAAGGTAAAGGCTGTTGTATGCACATCTCAGGACGAAGTGCCCGAAAAGGTAGCCCAGGCCCTTAAAGATGCGAAAATGACAGCAAAGACCTGGTGTGTACAGGCTGATGTGGAAGGCTTTGAAAACCTCACAAAGGCTATGGAGGAAGCAGACGATAAATTTGAAAGGGTAGATACCCTTGCTTCCGACCCAATGATGCTTTATTTTACATCTGGTACAACAGGCTACCCCAAGGGTGTAATCCATGACCACACATACCCATTAGCCCACATCGTTACAGCAAAGTACTGGCAGCAGGCAGAGGAAGGCGGACTTCACTTCACGGTTGCCGAGACAGGATGGGCAAAGGCATCTTGGGGAAAGATATACGGACAGTGGCTCATAGGCAGTGCCGTTATGGTATTTGACTTTGATAATTTTGACCCTAAACAGCTGACATCAGTTATAAATAAATACGGAGTTACATCTTTCTGTGCTCCTCCTACGGTTTACCGTTATCTCGTAAGAAAGGGCATACCTGATATGCCTACATTAAAACATGCTTCAACGGCAGGCGAAATGCTGGCTCCTGAAGTTTTCAGAAAATTTACGGAACTTACGGGACTTGAGCTCTGCGAAGGATACGGCCAGACAGAAACAACACTTCTTATGGCTAATTTCAAAGGCAGAAAACCCGTTGAGGGCTCCATGGGCACCATATCTCCCTTTTATAATATCGAGCTCAGAAATAAGGCAGGAGAAAAGGTTTCAGTTGGCGAGATAGGAGAGGTAGTTATAATCCCTCCCGAAAACGGAAGACAGGCCGGCGTATTCTGCGGATATCTTGACAATGAGAAACAGTATGAATACGTATGGAGAGACGGCGTTTATCATACGGGAGATGCCGCATATATGGACGAAAACGGACTTTACTGGTTCCACGGAAGATTTGACGATATAATAAAAACAGGCGGTTTCCGTGTAGGACCCTATGAAGTTGAGAATGTTCTTATGGAACATCCTGCTGTAGTTGAATGCAGTGTCATAGGCGTTCCCGACAGACTCAGGGGCCAGGCAATCAAAGCGGTCGTAATACTTGGAAACGATTATGCCCCTTCAAAGAAACTGGAACTTGAAATAAAGGAATTCTGCAATCAGAAGCTTGCGGAATATAAGTGGATAAGAATTGTAGAGTTTGTAAAGGAAATGCCCAAGACCATCAGCGGAAAAATACAGAAAACCGTACTGCGCAGTCAGAACGGATGAGGTGACCTATGATAAAAGGTATAGGCTGTGACATTGTCGAAATAAATAGATTTGAAGAACTGGCGGATAACCAGAAATTTATCAAAAAAGTATATACGGAGTATGAACAGGAAAGAGTAAAAGACCGCCCTGTTCATACCGCAGCCGGCATCTGGGCTGCCAAGGAAGCTGTAAGCAAAGCCCTTGGCACTGGTTTTGCCGGCTTTAAAATAACAGATATAGAAATATGCACCGACACAAGCGGCAGGCCGTACGTAAATCTGTATGGCGGCGCAGAGCAGCTTTTTAACAGGCTGGGATGTGAACATATACATATAAGCATTTCGCATGAGCGCAGCCAGGCTGTCGCTTTTTGCGTTATTGAATGACTTTATTTTATGTGAAAATATGTTATAATTTATTCCGTTATTTAAATATCCATATTTATTCCCGGCGGAAAGGGATTGTATTTCCGCAAGCTAAGGAGATGCCATGAAAGATATATTAAATAATATGAATGATATACTGAGCCTGGGAATCAGCGGATTTCACCAGTATGTGCTGACAGACCCCGTACATATAGGCTATGCCAGCAAAAACCTCTGTGATATGCTTGGAATAACAGAAGATGAGCTTTTAAGCGAAATAGAGGACAAGTATGCTCTTATGGTGCATCCCGCTGACAGAGAGACTTATTCCGAATTTATAAATAATATGAAACAGAAGGAACAGACGCTGAAAGCCGAATACCGCCTTATAAAAAAGAGCGGAGCGGTTATATATGTCTGCGATACGGTTACGGTAAAAAAGGACAGCGACGGAATTTTATCAGGATATTCTGTTCTTACCGATATTACCGAAATAAAGAAGAAAAATGATAATCTGCAGTTTCTCAATGAGACTATACCATGCGGATTTTTGAAATATACATGTGAAAAACAGCCTAAAGTTACATACATAAACAGACAGATGATGGAGTTTTTAAGATTTCCTGAAGCAAAAGAAGGGGAACTTGACTACCTGGAGCTTTTTAAGGCCAATATATTCCTTATGATACCCATGGAGGAAAGACGCAGATTTTCCCTCTATTTAAACAGGGTATACAGTGCGGGAACTCCCCTTGCCGGTGAAATGACCATACTCAGATGCGACGGCACAAGGGCCTATATGTTTGGCTGGGTTACAAAATGTGTCAATGAGCAGGGCGTTGAGGAATTCCAGAGCGTATGTATTGATATAACAGAGAGACATCAGGCTAAAAAAGCCAATGAGACAAGAAGATATCTTAAAGCCCTTACGGATGTATATGACAAGATATTTGAGTACGACCTGGGAGCCATACGGTAAAATGCCTTTACAGCAGCAACTCGCCCATGTTCAAATGGCTTGAAAACATTCCTATGCAGATGGAAGATGCCACGGAAAAATGGATATCGGGAACAGTTGTGGATGAGGACCGCGACAGACTTCGTTCATTCTTCAAAGATTTCTGCCAGAAAAAACTTTATAAGCCCGATGCCAGACCGCCCAGAATAACATACAGGGCCCAGTCATCAAGCGGAGACATAAAGACATACGGCGGTATATTTTTGAAAATTGATAATTCCGTAAGCCTTTACTGCTGCAGGTCTGTACAGGATGATAAAGAGGCGGATTATTTAAGAAACGAAAACGTATCCCTTAAAGAAAATATGCATGAACTGGTAATGAGATTTACCGACGGTGTTGCAGCCTTTGAAGTTAAGGACGGATACGTTACACCCCTTTATGCCAGTGACAACGTGTGTGAATTCTTTGGATTTACAAAGGAAGAATGGCTTCCGCTTATGAAAAAGAGCACACCCATAAAGGACTTTGTGGCAAGAAGTGATGCGGCCTATGAGGAAATCGTCGAGCTTCTTAAAAACGGTGAGGCTGAATTTACATATTTTGACCTTAAGAGCGAAACGGAAAGACGCATAAAAGCCATATGCTCGCATAAATCTCCGTCATCATCATCTCCGAGATATATAATGCTCTATAATGTGGAGGATACCGGCACAGAAAAGGGACTTTCCCTTCCTGAAAACCGCACGGTTTCCATTCGTACATTCGGATATTTTGATGTATTTGTGGGGGATAAGGCAGTGGCCTTCAGAAATAAGAAATCAAAGGAGCTGTTTGCCCTTTTGGTAGACCGCAGAGGCGGATTTGTTTCGTCTGAAGAAGCCATAAGCTTTCTGTGGGAAGATGAGCTTGTCAACTCCGTTACCCTCGCCAGATACAGAAAAGTTGCACTCAGACTTAAAAATATTTTGGAAGAGTACGGCATTTCTGACGTTATGGAGACCGTTGACGGAAAAAGGCGCATAGTAACCGAAAAGGTAAGATGTGACCTTTATGACTATCTTTCGGGAAAAGAGGAATATGCTCAGCTGTTTAAGGGAAATTATCTTACCAATTACAGCTGGGGAGAAACACTGGCAGAGCTGACATGCAATATTTTATACTAAAGAGGAAATGTTATGCATACATATATTCATAATGTCAACTACTATGAAACTGACAAGATGGGAATAACCCATCATTCAAACTATATACGCTGGATGGAAGAAGCACGTACCGACTTTCTTAAAAGTGCTGGATACGGCATAAAAAGACTTGAAGCGGAAGGCGTTACATCACCCGTAGTAGCCATTGAATGCCAGTATAAGCATACGACGACATTTGATGACAAAGTCAAAATTGATGTAAAGCTTGAAAAATATACGGGAGTAAAACTTATAATCAGCTATGTTATGACAAATCAGGATACGGGAGAGCTGGTTTTTACGGCTAAGTCCACCCACTGCTTTATAAATAAAGACGGTATTCCCGTAGCCATAAAAAAGAAGTTTCCGGAATTTGATGAGATACTTAAAAGAGAAGCTGAGTTATAATCATAAGGTCTGCCAGAGATTTTTGGCAGACTTTTTTTAATTAATGGAGAAAATGTATAGATCAATGCACAAATCAACACAATTGTCTATTGTGTTGATTTTCTTTTTCTTCCATAATTGGTTTACAATATCAATCCTATGGAGGAATTTTATGAGAAAAATATGGTACATATTTAAAAGAGACCTAAAGGCTGTATTTCGTAATCCGGTATAGCTGTGGGAATAATGATACTGCCTTCGTTGTATGCCTGGTTTAATATAGCGGCTAACTGGGACCCCTACGGAAATACGGGTGAACTTAAAGTAGCTGTAGTAAACGAAGATGAAGGCCTGGACATAGAAAGTATGGACCTTCCGGATACGGCAAAAAATCTGCTGGAAAGCAAAGATATAAATATAGGAAATATGGTCGAGGATAATCTTAAGATGAATGACCAGATAGGGTGGCAGTTTGTATCTAAAGATGAGGCCTTAGACGGAGTGTCTGACGGAACATATTATGCGGCTGTAGTTATACCGTCGGATTTCAGCAGTGATATTGCAAGTATTCTGTCCGAAAACGTGAACCACCCTGAAATAGAATATTATGTCAATGAAAAGAAAAATGCCATAGCCACAAAAATAACGGATAAGGGTGTCGGCACCATACAGCAGCAGGTAAACGAATCCTTTATAAGTGCGGTGTCGGAAGCATTATCATCGGTGCTTAATCTGACGGGTGAAGGAATAGACTCCCTTAAGGAAACAGTTGGAAACAATGCGGTAAGCATACTGTCAAATATTCAGAATGATACGGAGCAGGTATCAAACAGCCTTAAGGCTATAGAATCCCTTTTAAGGGCTATGCAGCAGGTGGGAGACACAGCATCAAGCGTACTGCCTGACTTTGAGGAGGTATTTGACGACAGCCAGATAAAAATAACTGACCTTATGTCAGCCATTGATTCTGCCCACAGCCTTTCAAAAAGAACTTTAGACCAGATGGACGAAATACTTTACTCAACGGGAGATTTGGCGGCTTCCGCAAAGAAAGCGGCTGATTTTGCCTTTTCAGTAGCCGATGAAGATTCGGAAACCGTAAAGGCGGCACTGCAGAAGGCAATAGACATAAATCTGAGACTTCTCAGAATGCAGGAAAGCATATTAAATGCTCTGAAACAGCTGGATACATATTTACCGGGAGATACCCATATTGTGCTTGGAAATATGATAAGCAGGGTATTGTCACAGATAGACCGTACAAACAGCATAATAGATAAGCTTTCGGATGCTAAAGCCAATATTTCAAAGGGTATAAAAATAACCGACGGACTTATGCAGGACGTTTACGGTCTTTATGATACCATGGAGTCTGCGCAGAATGACTTAGAGCAGTATTACAGAAACAGTGTAAAGGGCAGTCTGCAAACGGCATTGGACGATGTATATGATGTTCTTATTACGGCATCGTCAAGAATTTCCGCTTTGGAGAGCAGTATACCGGAGACAAAGACATCTTTGGAAAATATGGACGAAGCCTATACAAATCTTATTGATGTGGTTTCTCAGTTAAACTCATCGGTGGACCAGCTCAAAATCAGACTTCAGGAAATCCACGATGAAGCGGACAAACTGGCAAAAGGCGGAGATATAGACCAGCTGATAAATATTATAAATACAGACCCCCAGTCCATAAGTGACTTTATGGCATCTCCCGTAACGCTTACGACCCATAAGCTTTATCCAATAGTTAATTACGGCTCAGCAATGACACCCTTTTATACGGTGCTTTGTTTATGGGTAGGAGGACTTGTCCTTGTGGCTATACTTAAATGCGACGTAAAAGATGACGAGGTGATATCTGACGCTAAGCCTTATCAGAGATACTTTGGAAGATATTTTACATTCCTGCTCTTTGCCCTGGCTCAGGCTGTGATAGTTGCCCTGGGAGACCTGTTTATATTAAAGATACAGTGTCTTCATCCCTGGCTCTTTATACTGGCGGCCATGTATACGTCATTCGTATTCAGCCTGTTCATATATACCCTTACCATATCCTTTGGAGATGTGGGAAAGGCTGTGGCGGTCGTATTCCTTGTAATACAGGTGGCGGGTGCCGGAGGAACATTCCCCATAGAAGTGACACCTATGTTTTTCCGTATACTTAACCCGCTTATGCCCTTTACCCATATGATAAACGCCATGAGGGAATGTGTAGGCGGACTTTACGGCAATGCCTATTGGATGGATATTCTCAAGGTATCAGCATATATACCCGTATCCTTATTGATAGGAATAGTCCTTAGAATACCTATAATACATATTAAGCATTTCTTTGAGGAAAAACTGGAAAAAACAGGACTAATGTAAGCCGTTGGGATTCAGATTAAGCACAGGACAGTTTATAGCGGATTTAACTAACAAGCTGGTGATAAAATATGGATGCAGTTTTATGGATAATATATATGCTCATAATTTTTATATGTATTTTTATGGGCTTTAGACAGTTCAGCCAAAACTTAAAATTCGGACGCGGCCTTGAAAGCCCCATAAACTCCAAGGGGCTGTCCGTTGTGGTTAATGCGGTTATATGCGGATTGTCATCCATAATGCCGCTGGGAAAGGCAGTCCTCGGGATATGTTTTCTGGCAATTGGGCAGTTTTTGGCCATAGCATATATAAAGCGTAAAAGTATTAAAATCTATGCTGATGACCCTGTTCTTTTAGGCTTTTACAATATTGAGTTAAAAAATATCGTAATGAAGACATTGGCTCTATTGGGATTTTATGCGCTTATAATTATGATAGTGTGGATTTTTTAAAATTAAAGGGAAGGCAAAAGCCTTCCTTTTTTATTGTATATAACATATATTGACATTATTTGTATATAGGACTATTATGAAATTATAAATACTACATTGTAGTAATTAGGAAAGAGGTGTTGATATGGGGACCATAAAAAATTCATCGGATTCGGAAACCGTGCTGCTTGAGATACTCTGGAAAGAAGATAAGCCATTATCCGTTTCACAGATGATGGACAGGCTGGAGGAAAGACAGATAAAATGGGCATATACAACGGTAGGAACATTCCTTAAAAGAATGGAAAAGAAAGGCCTTGTAAGTTCGGTAAAGGAAGGAAGGTCCTATTACTATAGGGCGGAGGTCAAAAAGGGAGAAATAACCACCGGTCCGGCGAAATATATAGATAAATATTTCAAGGGTTCTTTAAATGAGTTTTTAGCTGCTTTCACTAGGGAAAGGAGCCTTACAAAGGACGAAATAAGAGAACTAAAGGAGCTGACGGACAGCCTTGATGAGCGTGATAAATAGGATATTTCAAATAACGATAATGATTTCTATTTCCGGAAGCATAACGGCATTAATGCTGTACATATTTAAAAATTTTATATTCAGGCATACTTCAGCGGGATTCACGTCTGTAATTTATAAAGCGGCAATGATAAGCTTTATACTTCCGCTGTTTTTTTTCAAAGATGTGGATAGTTTTATAGTACAGTTCATTAAATACAGTCCGCTTGTAATTGTTAAAGGAGGCTCTCCGGAAGAAAAGTTTTATGGAATGCTGATAAACAGCGGTTTTGCCAAAATAGTTACGATTATATGGTTTGCAGGGCTTATGGCATATCTGGCTGTTAAGCTGGCGGCGTATATCCGTCTTAGAAGATGCATAAAAAATGAGTGCTATATAAATAAAGACCGGGAATGGAATATAACATTGGAAAGGCTGTGCGAAAAATTAGATATAAAAACAAAAGGTATAAACCTTATGTACTGCAAATATCTATGCCAGCCTTGTGTTACCGGTATATATAAGCATTATATACTTATACCTGAATACCTGAGGGGAACTCTTTCGGAAAAAGAAATAGAAATAATACTAACCCACGAGCTTACGCATGTTAAAAAAAGAGATACCGCAGCAAAAACCATAATATTTGTTTTAAGCAGTCTTAACTGGTTCAATCCAATTATGCATAAACTTAAAGATGATATGTATGAATGGATGGAATGCACAAGAGACGAGCAGATTACAGAGTCAAAAAGCAGTGAATACAGGAGAGCCTATGCAGATACCCTTATAAAACTTAATGAAGCTGAAACTGTTTATAGAGAAAATGACGGTGTGCTTTATT
>CABPCX010000052.1 GCA_902406135.1 uncultured Eubacteriales bacterium | reverse complement strand
CTATTATAAGTTTTATCGGTATTGAAAAGAGTACTTTCGGTTTTTCAAAGAGCTTTTTAAATCCTCTTCTTCCTATGTCAGCGCCTATGTAAAGGAGACCGATATATTTCTGCACGTTTCCTACCCCGGTCATAGCCTCCCAGGCAGTGCCTGAAGGTCTGAAGCCGGAAAATATCATTATAAGACCTATGGCAAGGGCGATTGTCGAAGGTGTTATCATTTTTTTGAGGCTTACTTTTGCCTGCCCCGTTGATGAAGATAAAATGGCAACTCCCGCAGTCCAAGTCATTATTGTCTCAACAACAAGATATGCGGCTATATAAAGGCCGCTCCTTTCGGGAAATACGGCAGTCAGTATGGGAAATCCCACAAGCGCGCTGTTTATAAAGGATACCGAGCATGTATGGGCTCCAAGTTCAGCCTTTTTTAATCCCAGCAGTTTTCCGCTTATGAAGCCTATGGCTATGGCAAGGCCAAACATAAAAAACATTACAAAAACAAAGGGCCATACCTCAAAAAGTTCTTCTCTGCTTCCTCCGTTTGCCACACTGGTCAAAATCAAAAACGGAAGCGTTATTTTCATCATAAATTTTTGTATCTGGTCGACACATTCGCTTGTTATAAGTTTAAGTTTTGTTGCCGCAAAGCCTATCAGCAGTACTGTTGCAAAAAATATTATCTGCTGTAATACAATTCCCTGTACATCCATTTCCTTTTTCCCCTGAAATTTAAAATTAGTTGTTTTCTCCTTCGGCGGAGCTTATTATTTTTTTGAAATTCTTCTCAAATTTAACCCTTGGAAGCATTACCATATGTCCGCATCCGCAGCATTTTATTCTGAAATCCATACCGACTCTGAGAATCTCCCAGGAATCTGAGCCGCATGGATGTTTCTTCTTCATCTGAACGATATCTCCTACAGAAAAATCCATTTTTGTCCTCCTTAGTCATTGATAATATGAACTGTCCTCTGAGGGTAAGGTATAGTTATTCCCTCTGCGTCAAATCTCTTTTTGATACGCAGTCTCAGTTCTCTTTCAACTTTGTAGTTTTCTTTTGTCTCACATTTTGTAACAATTCTGATAGTCACAGCCGAATCGTCAAGGCCGGTTATTCCAAGGACGTTAGGTTCTTCAATCATACCGCTTACTTCTTCCCACGCCTTCTTCATCTCGTCTTTTAACACTTCAATGGCCTTATCCACATCGTCTTCATAGGATATGCCCACATCAACTACAGCGTTAATAAACTCTTTGCATTTATTTGTTACGGTTGATATATTTCCGTTTGGTATTATATATACGGTTCCGTCCACATCTCTAAGCCTTGTTGTCCTCATGGTGACCGTCTCAACGGTACCGGTGCATCCGTTTATTGTTATTATGTCGCCCACATGGAACTGGTCTTCAATAAGTATGAAAATTCCGGCAATCACATCCGAAACCGTATTCTGGGCACCAAGACCTATTGCCACCGCTATGGAGCCTGATACGGCCGCTAAGGATGCCTCAGGAATTCCCATGGTTGTAAGTATAGTGAGCACGCCCACAAGGTATATGAGGAATTTTACAACACTTGATGTTACCGCTTTAAGTGTCTTTGCCTTGGCTTCATTTTTTATAACATTGTTCTTGCTTAGAGCAAACACTGCATTTATTATTTTTTTCGTCAATTTAGAAGCTCCGTAACATACGCCTGCTATAATGAGACAGAACAGTATCTTCCACAACATTTTTTGTACCTCCCCGCAGCCTCCGTAAAGGCCTTGAATATATTCATTTGTTTTTCATTTTCACACAAATATTCCGGATGCCACTGAACACCCAGCAGAAAATTTTCTTCCGTTCCTTCCATTGCTTCTATGAATCCGTCATCCGAGACAGCCGAAATTTTCAATCCTTCTCCATAGGCCACAGCCTGATGATGAAATGAATTGACCGCCAGTATGTCACTCTCGGTTATCCTATAAAGAAGCGAATCCCTTTCGATTTTTACACAATGGGATGTCTGGTGCTTTTCTTCGGTCTGTTTATGTCTGTCAAAGTGCTGTATTATATGGTGTCCGTAAGCGGCGCCTATTATCTGCATTCCGCGGCATATGCCAAGTACGGGTATTTTCCTTTCAGCGGCCCTTTTTACAAGCTCCAGCTCAAATTTATCCCTGCTTAGGCATACAAAACCGCTGTGTATATTATCCGGCATATCTCCCGTAAGAGAGGGCTCTATGTCCCCTCCTCCTGACAGCAGTATTCCGTCAGCCGTTTCTATGATTTCGTCTATATCCGTGTAATTTACAGCAGCGCCAAAGCCTCCTGCCGCACCGACCGCATCAAAGCAGGCCCTTGAAAGTTTGATTTCATCCTCACTCTCATTAATTGACGGTGAAATAATAATCAATGGTTTCATTTTAATTCTCCTTAAAAGGCTTACTTTAGTATTTTATCATAGAAAATCTTTAAATACACTATTTTTTTATATATGTTCCGTATTTATGTCTAAATAAGATTTATAACAATTCTGTTTCACAGTAAAATTACAAATCAATTACACCTATTTAAAAATCCTTATAGATATGTTAATATATCTTTCAAGGCATAATTATGTCTGTCTATAAAGTAACATTTGGGGGTAAATGTATGAATAATATCGGTATAATAGGAGCTATGTCTGAGGAGCTTTCTCTTATAAAAAGTGTAATGAGCATTGAGAAAACCTTTGAAAAAGCCGGATACACTTTCTTTTCAGGCAAGCTTGGCAATAAGGATATAGTCCTTGTATTATGCGGCATAGGCAAGGTAAACGCGGCTGTATGTACTCAGCTTCTTATCGATACCTTTTCGGTTGAGGCCGTCATAAATACAGGTGTAGCAGGCGCCGTTGCCAACGGTGTGACCATAGGTGATGTTGTCATATCCACTGATGCCCAGCAGCACGATATGGACTGTTCACCCTTTGGCGACCCTGTGGGAATAATACCAAGAATGGACAACAGCATTTTTAAGGCCGATGACACTCTTATAAAGGCTGCTGCAAACGCATCAGAAAAAATAATAAAGGGTAAAACAATTACAGGACGTGTAGTCAGCGGTGACCAGGTAATAGCCGATTCCGAGACAAAAAACAGACTTAAAACTTTATTTAACGGAAGCTGTGCTGAAATGGAAGGCGCCGCCATCGCCCATGTATGCTATCTGAACAAAATCCCCTTTGTAATAATAAGAAACATTTCCGATTCGGCCGACGAAGAAAGCGGTATGGACTACTATGAATTTGAAAAAATGGCAGCACGTAATTCAGGCTCAATAGTTATTGAAATGATGAAAAATCTGTAAATCTGCCAAAAGGGGTATTATATTAGATTTCTGGCAGAAATTTTGTATTGATATTTTCAAACAGTTTTTAATTAAATTTGGTATAATTCAGAAATAAGGAGTGATTTATATAATGAACAATATAATCGGAGCTTTAATTGTATCTCTTTCACTTGGCGGAGTAACACCTGTTACAGAAAAGGTTGACCCTTCCGATTACCTTCCCAGCATCGAAGCCGACGGAAGCATCGTTATGGGCCCCACTGAAGCCGAAAAGAAAGCTGAGGAAGAACGTCTTAAAAGAGAAGAAGAAGCAAGAAAGGCTGCTGAAGAAGCTAAACGAGCAGAAGAGGAAAGAAAGAGACAGGAGGAACTTGCAAAGGACCCCGCAAATCTCAACTATGACCATGATATAGCTTCTTACATAACATATTACAGCCAGAGAGCAAGCGATTACAACAGAAACTTTAATATGCAGCTTGCCTGCGATGCCATCAACGGTGAAATAATCGTTCCCGGCGAAGAATTTTCATATAATGATACCGTACTCAGCAAAAGAGACCCTAACAACGATTATAAACCCGCAGGAGTAATAAGCGGAGGAAAAATGGTTAATGCCATAGGAGGAGGAATCTGTCAGGTTTCAACTACTCTTTTTGATGCGGCTTTATATTCGGGAATGACTATAACAAACAGAAGAAACCATTCACTTAAAGTAGGATATGTTCCCGCCGGAATGGACGCTACCTGTTCATGGGGAACTATAGATTTCTGCTTCAGAAACGACCTATCAGTACCCGTAAAAATCGAAGCAGTTATGAACAACGGAACTATGAAAATACGTTTCCTTGCTCCTTCCGACCCTCAGATAGGCGATATACAGTTAAAGGTTACACAGTATAACGGTGTATACACTCTCAGCAGATATGTTAACGGCGTTGTTGACTATACTACAACAAGCGTTTACAGAGGCTGATATTCAAAATCCCGTATGACAACATACGGGATTTTTTATGCCTAAAAAAATATAAATGCCCCGGAACAAGCCGGGGCATTATTTTATACTATTCTGTTTATAAGTTTTCCGTTTTCGCCAAATGACTTAAGGTTATCATAAACAAGGTCATATACTCTTTTATTCATATAGTTTGAACCGGAGCATATATGCGGAGATATGAGAAGGTTTTCAAGTCCCCAAAGTCTGCTGTCTTCAGGAAGGGGCTCCTGCTCAAAAACATCCAGAGCTGCACCCATAATGGCTCCCTTTTCAAGCACATCCGCAAGGGCTTCGGTATCTACGCTCATTCCCCTGCCTATGTTTATAAGGACACTCTTTGAGTTCATCTTCTCAAGTATGTTTCTGTTTATTATATATTCGGAGCCGCTGTTAAGGGGAAGGGCTACGATTATTACATCAAGCTCTCCTACCATACCTTCAAAGGCATCTATCTTATATATCTTGTCAAAGTACTCGGCGCTGTTTCCGCTGCGGTTAAATCCTATGATAACGGCATCAAAGGCTTTAAGTCTCTTTGCTATCTGCATACCTATGCTTCCCGTGCCTAAAACACCGACTTTTTTATCGGTTATCTCCTGAAGCTTAAAGTCCCTTAGCCATTTATGTTCTTCCTGCTGTCTGTAATACATAGGCGCTTTCTTATATATTTCCAAAAGCCTCATAACGGCAAATTCAGCTATCTGATTACTGTAAACGTCTCTGGCATTACAGAATATAACGCCCTTTTTCTCAAGTTCTTCAACGGGTATAGTATCATATCCCGCCGATGTAGCCTGAAAAAGTTTCAGATTTGTGAATTTATTCAAATCGCTTTTCTGAAAGGGATTAAGCCCCACAAGTACATCACATTTATATTCCTCGTCTGTGAATTCTTCCGTTTCAGCACCGTGGTCGATTATTTCATATCCGAGGGACTTTATTTTTTCCCTTATATCATCGTGAAATTTCTGTGCCTTTGTCAAAACTACTTTCATATGCCGGCCTCCGTAATTATTTTCCGTACTGTTTTATTACTCCGTCAGCTATCATTTTTTCCGCTTCTTCCTCGGAATATCCAAGTTCTTTTACTATTTCTACCGTATTCTCGCCAAGTAGCGGTGCAGGCTTTGAATCGGGAGACTGGTTGTCCGCAAACTGCACAGGTGTTGTGGGAAGCATAAAGGACCTTCCTGATTTCATTTTAAACTCTTTTACATAGTTATTTGCTATGGCCTGCTCGTCTGTGGCAATGTCTTTCCACTGGAGAGTTCTTTCAAAGGCTATATCAGCCTCTGTGAGCTTTTCAGCCCAATATTCCCTGTCATTGAGTATAAACTGCTCCTCTATCCTTCTGCAGCAGTGTTCAAGTCTGTCTTTATCTGCCACAACACTCTTAAGCGTCCTGTAGTCGGGGTCATTCTTTATGTCGTCCAGTCCGAATATGTCACAGAATGCGTCCCAGTATCTTTCATAGGCAAGAACAGTAAGGGTTATCCACTTTCCGTCCCTGCAGAGATATGAGTTGATAAGGGGATTCCCCGGAGCATATCTTGACTGGGGATATTCAACGCCAAACTGTGTGCCTATTATCATAAGCGAATTTGCCCAAATTGAAGTACCGTAAAGGGAAACGACTATCTTTTCACCTATGCCGGTATTTTTTGCCTTAATTATGCCGCCCAGAATACCCGATGCCAGTGCAAGGCCCGTTGTATGGTCTCCTGTAGCATAGGGCGCCGTAACGGGTGATTTTCCGTCGGGAGACATATCCACGAGTGCTCCTCCCTTTGCCCAGAAAGCAACCACGTCATATCCGGGTCTTGGAGCGTCCTTTCCGTAAAGGCCGTATCCGGATATAACTCCTACAACGAGTTTAGGATATTTTTCATGAAGGGTTTCATAATCAAGTCCCAGCTTTTTAAGAGAGCCAGCCCTTACGTTTGACACAAAGGCATCGGCCTCAGAAAGAAGTTTATGCATAATCTCCATGCCCTTTTCGGTTTTCAGGTCAATGGATATATCTCTTTTGTTGCCGTTTTCATATTCCCATACGGGATTTTCGTCATCGGTATAGGGTGTATCTCCCAGATTGACTCCAAACTTTCTCATGGGGTCCCCTGAAAAGCCCTCTACCTTTATGACATCTGCACCCCAGTCAGCGAGCATTCTCACGGAACATGGAGCTGCGGCATAGGTAGTAAAATCAACAATTTTGATACCCTTTAAAAGATCAGCCTGCATAAATCTTCCTCCTTAAACACTGGTATTCTATTATCTTATTTTGCTTTTTTTCCTGTCATTATGTCAAAAAGAGCAGAAACTTTAACTTCTTCTTCCTCTCCTGTTTCCATATTTTTAAGCTTAACAAGATCGTTGTCTATTTCGTTGTCTCCGAGTATTACGGAATATGCCGCACCTATCTTATTGGCATACTTCATCTGAGCCTTTACGCTTCTTCCGACGCTGTCACATTCAGCCTTTACGCCTGCCTGACGGAGACGGTAAGCTATTCCCTGGCCCTTTACAAGACCTTTCTGTCCGATGGCTCCGATATAAATATCTCTTTCATTCTTCTTTTCAAACTCACCGTTCTGAGCTTCAAGAACAAGAAGAAGTCTCTCGATTCCTACGGCAAATCCTGCGGCACCTGTGGGCTGTCCGCCGCACTCGGCTATGAGGTTGTCATAACGTCCGCCGCCGCATACTGTTCCCTGGGCTCCGATACCGTTTGAAACAAACTCAAATACTGTTCTTGTATAATAGTCAAGACCTCTTACGATTTTGTCATCAACTTCATATTTTATTCCCATCTCGTCAAGTATGGCTTTCACTGTCTCAAAGTGTTCCTTACATTCGGGTCCGAGATAGTCAAGCACAACGGGTGCGTCAGCAATTATGTGCTGGCATCTTTCTTCCTTGCAATCCAGTACCCTGAGGGGGTTTTTCTCAAATCTTGATTTGCAGTCGTCGCACATTTTATCTATATTGCTTCCGATGTACTCTCTGAGGGCCTTATTATATTTCTGTCTGCATTCAGGGCCTCCAAGGCTGTTAATCTTAAGCATAACGTCATTTATGCCAAGTCTTTTAAGCAGTTCGGCTGCCACTGATATTACTTCTGCGTCAAGGGCAGGGCTGTATGAGCCAAGCATCTCAACACCAAACTGATGGAACTGTCTCTGTCTGCCCTTCTGTGTATTTTCATATCTGAACATGGGTCCGATATAGAAAAATCTTGTGGGCTGAGGGTTATTATATATACCGTGCTCAATATAGCTTCTTGCGGCTCCCGCTGTTCCTTCGGGTCTTAAAGTAACGCTTCTGTCGCCCTTATCCTTAAATGTATACATTTCCTTCTGAACGATGTCTGTAGTCTCTCCTACACCCCTCAGAAAAAGTTCTGTATGCTCAAAAATAGGCGTTCTGAGTTCTCCTATGCTGAAATCCTCACAGATTCCGCGCATAATTTTTTCGACTCTCTGCCATTCGTCCATATACGCTCCGTAAATATCCTTGGTTCCCTTAGGTGCTTCTGTAAGCATTGTATTTCCTCCCGTCAAATATCGTTATGTATATTTTACATACCTTTTCGTTTTCTGTCTATCATCTCGTCGATGCGTCCTATATATTCATCAACATTTTTAACATTGAATATTCTGTCGATACGTCCGCTCTCTGCGTCGCAAAGCTTTGTAGAGGCTCCGGCTCCCGCGGCATATATCGTCTGTGTCTCTTCCATTATAACCACATTATAGAAGCTTTCAAAGCCTTTTTTGGCATATCCTACATTTTCAAAGCTTCCCAGCATATTTTTCTGCCTGTACATATAATAGGGATGAAGTCCCATATCCCTTGCCGCAGAAGATGATATATCTATCATTCTTTCCATCTGCAGCGCCTTTGCCAGGTCATAGTCCCCTAAAGTTTCCCTGAGCCTTGAAGCTCGTTTCACCGCAAGGGTATGGACCGTAAGATTTTCGGGAGACAGAGCCGAAATATCATTCATAGTCTTTTCAACTTCTCTTTCTCCCTCCTCGGGAAGTCCCAGTATAAGGTCCATATTTATATTTTTGTGTCCTGCCTCACGGGCCTCAAAGTATACCCTTCTTATATCATCCACGGTATGGGCCCTTCCTATGAGCTTAAGGGTGTTTTCGTTCATTGTCTGAGGATTTATGGATATTCTGTCGGCTCCGCCCATCTTTATGGCTCTGAGCTTATCAGGTGTTATTGTATCCGGTCTTCCGGCTTCCACCGTATATTCGAGCAGATTTGATATATCAAAAATATCCGACACGGCTCCCATAAGTCTTTCTATCTGTTCGGCGCTCAAAGATGTGGGTGTACCGCCTCCGATATATATGGAATTAAGTTTCTTTTCCTTCGCTTTCTCCCCAAGGAATCTCAATTCTTTTATGAGCGCGTCTATGTAGCTGTCCACCTTATTTATATATCTGTCCAGAGGATATGAAGTAAAGGAGCAGTACAGACATCTTGTGGGGCAGAAAGGTATGCCAATATAGAGGCTTATGCCGTCCTTATCGGCTTTTTTAAGTATATCCCTTTCCGCAAGGGCTACCTCAACGGCAAGCTCGGCCTTTGGCGGAATTATTTCGTATATATCCGTAAGCTTTTGGGCGCTTTCCTTTGGAGTAAGTCCCTCGTCCATATAAATGTTGGCTCTTTTGGCCGGCCTTATGCCCGTCATCATTCCCCATGGCGGAGTATATACACCGTTGTGCTCTTTAAGCATATGGTATACTGCTGATTTAAGCGCATATCTGAAGCCTTTTTCATCTATGGGCTCCTGTTTATGGCATATTCTTATTCCGTTTTCGTAAAGCTCAGCTATGGCGTTTTCTTCCGTAAGCACACTCTTTACCGTTACCCCTTCACTCTGTATGCCGTCAACGGGTTT
>CABPCX010000051.1 GCA_902406135.1 uncultured Eubacteriales bacterium | reverse complement strand
GGAGAGGAAGTTTATTATGTACTCATATTATTATAGTGACCCTGATGTAATGAGCGTTATTTTCGGGGCTTATGCCACAATAGTTGGTTTTGCAGCACTCATATTCGGTATACTTGCAATTGTCGGTATGTGGAAAGTATTTACAAAGGCCGGAGAGCCCGGATGGACTGCTTTGATACCCTTTGTAAATAGTTATAAGATGTTCAAAATCGCCTGGGGTAACGGATGGTTATTTTTACTCTGCCTTATCCCTATAGTTAATATCGTAGTAGGAATTATGCTGTGCATAAAAATGGCAAGGGCATTCGGAAAGGGTACAGGCTTTGCCGTTGGACTTATATTTCTTCCCAGTATTTTCTTCATAATACTTGGTTTCAGCGATGCGGTTTATTACGGACCCGTAAGAAACTAATGATTTATACTTTGGAAAATCTGTATTAAATTTGTATTTTTGGCAAATAATCAGATATATGAGTTATAATGATAGAAAAAGTCTTGAATTTTTTCTTATAATATGGTAATCTATATCATTATATAAGAAAAACTGTGATGAGGAAAAGTAGACTGAACAGACTTTTCAGAGAGCTGTCGTTTGGTGCGAGACAGTATGGATGTTTTATCGAACTCGCCTCTGAGTTCCCTGTTGAAATAATAGTAGGCAGCGGCGTATGTTCCACGTTACGGGCGTAAGAGGTGTACCGTTTTTTTACGGTAAACTAGAGTGGTAACGCGAAGATATCCTTCGTCTCTAACGAGATGAGGGATTTTTTTATGCTTATGAAAAGCAAAATCAATTAGGAGGTCAACAAGATGAGTTCACGTTATGAATTCCGAGAAATTGAAAAAAAGTGGCGTGCTGAATGGGAAAAGAATCCCATCAATGTTGAAAAAGAAGGCAAGCCCAATTACTATTGTCTTGATATGTTTCCATATCCTTCAGGAACAGGTCTTCATGTAGGACACTGGAGAGGATATGTTCTAAGTGATGTTATAAGCCGTTATAAAGTGCTTCAGGGATACTATGTTCTTCATCCTATGGGATGGGACGCTTTTGGTCTTCCTGCTGAAAACTTTGCTATTAAACACAATATCCATCCCGCTATTTCTACAGCTGAAAATATCGCTAACGTAAAACGTCAGCTGCATGAGATCAGTGCAATATATGACTGGGATAAGGAAGTAAATACTACTGACCCCGGATTCTATAAATGGACACAGTGGATTTTCGTTCAGATGTTCAAAAAAGGACTTGCATACGAAAAGGAAATGCCCCTTAACTGGTGCCCCAGCTGTAAGTGCGTACTTGCAAACGAGGAGGCTACTAACGGAGTATGCGAAAGATGCGGTTCTCAGGTAACAAAGAAAAATCTTCGTCAGTGGATGCTTAAAATAACTGCTTATGCTGACAGACTTCTTGATGACCTTCAGCAGCTTGACTGGCCTGAAAAGGTTAAGAAAATGCAGACTGACTGGATAGGAAGAAGTTATGGTGCAGAGGTTGCATTTAAAGTTGCTGATTCAGATAAGGAACTTGTAGTATACACAACACGTCCTGACACACTTTACGGTGCAACATTTATGGTAATTTCTCCTGAGCATAAATATGTAAAGGATATTACTACAGCTGAACATAAAGAAGAAATGGAAGCATACTGCTATGCCGCTTCTACAAAATCATCTGTAGACCGTATGTCAGACAGAGAAAAAACCGGTGTATTCACAGGAAGCTATGCTATAAATCCTCTTAACAAGAAACAGATACCTATCTGGGTTTCAGACTATGTACTTGCTGATTACGGTACAGGAGCTATCATGTGCGTACCTGCCCACGACCAGCGTGACTTTGACTTTGCAAAGAAATTCGGTCTTCCTATAGTTGAGGTAATCAGACCCGAAGGACAGGAAGAAAAAGAGCTTACAGAAGCTTACACAGGTGACGGTGTAATTGTAAACTCGCCTCTCTTTGAAGGTATGACAGCATTTGAGGCTAAACAGAAAGCTCCTCATATGCTTGAAGAAATGGGAATCGGCAAAAAGACAGTAAACTATAAACTTCGTGACTGGGTATTCTCAAGACAGAGATACTGGGGTGAACCTATTCCCATCGTTCACTGCCCTCACTGTGGTGCCGTACCCGTACCTGAAGACCAGCTTCCCGTACTTCTTCCCGAAGTTGAGAGCTATCAGCCTACAGATACAGGTGAATCACCTCTTTCAGCCATCGACAGCTGGGTGAATACAACTTGCCCCGTATGTGGTGCTCCCGCAAAACGTGAGACAAATACAATGCCTCAGTGGGCTGGTTCAAGCTGGTATTTCCTTCGTTATACAGACCCTCATAACGATAAAGAGCTTGCAAGCAAGGAGAACTTAAAGAAATATGCACCCGTTGACCTTTATGTTGGCGGTATTGAGCATGCCGTACTTCACCTTCTTTACGCAAGATTCTATACAAAGTTCCTCTATGATATTGGAGTAGTTGACTTTGAAGAGCCTTTCCACAGACTGTTCAATCAGGGTATGATTAACAAAGACGGAGCTAAGATGAGCAAATCAAAGGGCAACGTAGTATCACCCGATGAGCTTGTAGCAAAATACGGCTGCGACTCACTTCGTATGTATGAGCTTTTCGTAGGTCCCCCTGAACTTGACTCCGAATGGGACGACAGAGGAATTGACGGTGTATTCCGTTATCTCAATAAGGTTTGGAAGTTCTATGACGAATATAAGGACAAACCTGCTGAGCCTACAGAAGAGAGCGAATTTATCAAGAACAAAATGATAAAGGAAATCGATTCAAGACTTAACGCTCTTACAATGAATACGGTTGTCAGCGGATTTATGGAATACACAAACAAGATGGTAGACGAGGCTAAGAAAAACAACGGTATAGACAGAGCTTCAATCGAGACTCTTATCGTGCTTCTTGCGCCTTTCACACCTCATATTGCTGAAGAAATGTGGCATGGCCTTGGACATGAAACAAGCGTATTTGAGGCAGGCTGGCCTAAATGCGATGAAAGCAAACTTGTTGAAAACAGTGTTGTAGTTGCTGTTCAGATAAACGGCAAGGTAAGAGAAAACATCAAAATCGCTAAAGACGAAGCTAAGGAAAGTGCCCTTGAAAAGGCTAAGGCTTCACTTGGCGCTAGACTTGACGGAAAGACAATAGTTAAGGAAATCTATGTTCCCGGAAGAATAATCAACATTGTTGTAAAATAATAAGGTTTATTCTGAAAATCATAAAATATATTAAAGACACGGAGTGGAAACATTCCGTGTCTTATGCCGACATTAAATATTATGTTTATTATAATCGTATTAAATAAAACCCTGGTGTATTATTTTTTATCGATATCAATTGACATAATCTTTTAGTTTTTTTATAATATAACTAACAGTTTTTTAACGGACGGCGCAAAAGACAAAAGGATATTGCTCTCTTTTGTGCTTTTTTTACGCACCGCTGTTATTTGCTGCCAAACAAATTAGAAAGGAAGAATTAAAAATGAAGAAAAAATTACTTGCTTTATCACTTGTAGCTGTAATGGCTCTTGGCGTTCTTGCAGGATGCTCATCAAGCGAAGAAACAACAGGTGAAACTACAGAAACAGAAGGAACAGAAGAAGGTACTGAAGCAACTGGCGAAAAATATATAATCGCTACAGATACAGTTTTCCCTCCTTTTGAGTTTACAAATGATGAAGGAAAATTTGTTGGTATCGACGTAGACATCATCAACGCTATTGCTGAAGACCAGGGATTTGAAGTTGAAATCCAGTCACTTGGATTTGACGCAGCTCTTCTTGCAGTACAGAGCGGACAGGCTGACGGTGTTATCGCTGGTATGTCAATAACAGATGAAAGAAAACAGACATTTGATTTCTCAGAGCCTTACTTTGATGCTGACGTAACAATGGCTGTTGCAGCTGGTTCAGATATTAAATCATACGAAGACCTCGCTGGCCAGAAGGTAGCTGTTAAGACAGCAACAAACGGTGCTGCTTATGCTAAATCAATCGCTGATGAATATGGTTTCACAGTAGTTGAATTCAAAGATTCACCTACAATGTACCAGGATGTTATCGCTGGCAACACAGTTGCTTGTTTCGAAGACGAACCTGTAATGGCTTACAACATCCAGCAGGGTGCTCAGATGGAAATGCCTGAAGGTATGACAGCAGCTGGTACACAGTACGGATTTGCTGTTGCAAAAGGACAGAATGCTGAACTCCTTGAAAAGTTCAACACAGGTCTTGCAAACATCATCGAAAACGGAAAATATCAGGAAATCGTTGATTCTTATACAAAATAATTTTTTTACAGGTCTGCGGATAAACTCCGCAGACCGATGTTTAAAATATTGTCCGGGTGCTTATAAAGTTCTGGTTTATTCAAAATTTTATAAACAGCCGGCAATATAATAAATTATAGAAAATGGAGGCGCCGAAATGGGTAATATACTTGGAACATATTCGGGTATGCTGATAGAATCATTAGGACAGACGATGCTTCTTACACTTCTGTCACTGATATTTGCATTCATAATCGGTCTTATTTTTGGACTTATGAATGTTAGTAAGAGTAAGGTACTTAATTTAATTGGAACTATTTATGTTGATGCCATAAGAGGTGTACCTCTTCTGGTACTTGCATACTTTATTTACTTTGGTGTTCCTGCGGGAATAAGAGCATCTATATCACCTGATTTCAGATTATCAGCACTTCAGGCAGGTACAATAGCTCTTTCAATGAATGCCGGAGCATATATGGCAGAGATTTTCAGAGCCGGTATACAGTCAGTTGATAAGGGCCAGATGGAGGCTGCAAGAAGCCTTGGTCTCAGCTACGGAAAAGCTATGCAGAAGGTTGTCCTTCCTCAGGCTATACGTACAATGGTACCTTCAATAATCAACCAGTTCATCATATCACTTAAAGATACATCGATTCTTTCAGTTATTGGTTTCCCTGAACTTACAAAAGCAGGTAACATTATAGTTGGTAATACATTTGCGGTTATGCAGGTATGGGCTATCATCGCTGTTATGTATATGATAGTTATAACAATACTTTCAAAGATTGCAAAACGTATTGAAAGGAGGCTTAACGTTGGTAAAGAGCGATAATGTAAAGGTCCATGTTAAGAATCTTAAGAAAAATTTTGGAAGCCTTGAAGTTTTAAAAAGCATAAGTGCTGATGTTTATGAAGGAGAAGTTGTAGTTCTCATAGGCCCTTCAGGAAGCGGTAAGTCTACATTTTTAAGATGTCTTAACCGTCTTGAAGAAATAACAGGCGGAGAAGTAGTCGTTGACGGAGTAAACATCGCAGATAAAAAAACAGATATCAATAAAGTAAGAGAAAACATTGGAATGGTATTCCAGCATTTCAACCTGTTTCCTCATATGACTGTACTTGAGAATATAATGCTTGCTCCCGTTGAGCTTAAGAAAATGACTAAGGAGCAGGCTGCTGAGACAGGTCTTAAACTGCTTAAAAGAGTAGGCCTTGAAGAAAAAGCAAAGGTTTATCCTCCACAGCTTTCAGGCGGACAGAAACAGCGTGTTGCCATAGCCAGAGCACTCGCTATGAATCCTGACGTAATGCTCTTTGACGAGCCCACTTCAGCCCTTGACCCTGAAATGGTTGGAGAAGTTTTAAATGTTATGAAACAGCTGGCAGCTGACGGTATGACTATGATAATAGTTACACACGAAATCGGATTTGCAAGAGAGGTTTCAGACAGAGTAATATTCATGGATGGAGGATATATTGTTGAAGAGGGTACCCCTGAGGAGGTTCTTTCAAATCCTAAAGAGCCAAGAACAATAGATTTCCTTAACAAAGTTCTTTAATTGTCAACGAATTTTTGAAGGAGGGATACCGCTATGAAAAAAATAATTACCATAAGCCGTGAATTTGGCGCAGGCGGCGGAGAGATAGGTTCTAAGGTTGCCAAGGCCCTTGGCTGGGAATACTTTAATAAAGAGCTTATACTTAAAGCGGCAGCCGACAGCAATATCGACGTTTACCACCTTCTTGAATGGGATGAAAAGGTTCCCTTTACATTTGGCTTTACACAGAGTCTTTTTGACTTTTACAGCAGACCCATGAGTGAGCAGGTATTTGAGGCTCAGAAGAATGTGATAATAGATATTGGACAGAAAGGCAAATGCGTTATTACAGGTAGAAATGCCAATACAATACTCAAAGAGTTTGATGGCTGTCTTAATGTATTCATCCACGCTGACTTTGACTGGCGTCTTAAGAGAATGAAAGAAAAGATGCCGGATTATACTGAAGACCAGGTAGCGGCAGAGATAGCAGCCATTGATAAGAAGAGAAAGAAATACTGTACCTTCTTTACAAAGACTGAGTTTGGACACTCTGATTATTATGATATCTGTCTTGACACTTCAAGACTTGGTATTGATGAGTGTGTTGACATTATTACACAAGTTGCTTCTAAATAAAATAAAGCCCGTCATTGACGGGCTTATTTTTTTACTTTATAAACTTTTTAGCTAATTTCTCAAATGCGGGGAATGAGTTAACTATTGTATCGTGGGATACGCAGTAGCTGAGTCTCATATGTCCTTTGCATCCAAAACCTGAGCCGGGAACAAGAAGAAGATTGAATTCCTTAGCGGCGTTGCAGAAAGCTACGTCGTCTTCAATAGGTGTCTGGGGGAACATATAAAATGCTCCTACAGGTTTTACGCATTTGAAGCCAAGCTCTGTAAGCTTGTTATATAAATCTATTCTGTTTCTGTTGTATACTTCGATATCTACTTTGCAGTCAAGGCAGTAGGGAATAACTCTCTGGAAAAGGGAGTTTGCATTTACAAATCCTGCTACACGGTTAGCTACATTTAAAGCAAACATCATTTTTTCAAAATCCTTCATTTCGCTGTTGGCGATAAGGTATCCGATACGCTCACCGGGCAGTGAAAGTGATTTTGAGAAAGAGTAGGCAACAAATGTATTTTTATAGTATTTTGAAACATAGGGAACATCGATATTTTCGTATACAAGCTCTCTGTAGGGCTCGTCTGATATAAGGTAAATATCCGTTCCAAATTCCTGCTGTTTCTTTTCCATTACAGCTGCGATTTTCTTTATTGTTTCTTCTGAATATACAACTCCTGAAGGGTTGTTGGGAGTATTCATAAGTACACCCTTTGTTTTTGGAGTTATGAGCTTTTCAAATTCATCGAAATTAACTTCAAAAGTTTCTGTGTTTGCCGGTACAATAGTAAGATTACATCCGTAGCTTGCAACATAGTTTCTGTATTCTGTAAAGAATGGTGCAAATGTGATGATTTCATCTCCGGGATTGAGAATGCATCTGAAAATAATATTGAGGGCGGCAGCAGCACCGTTTGTCATAACCACATTTTCATAAGAAAATGATGTGCCGAATTTTCTGTTGGTATATTCGGCTACCTGCTGGCGTACATCCTCAAAGCCTGAATTGTTTGTATATCCGTGAATGAAGTTAGGTTCTTCGGTATTAAGTATTTTGATGATAGCCTCTTTTACCTCTTTGGGAGGCTCTACTGAAGGATTACCCAGTGAATAGTCATATACATTTTCTGCTCCGTATATTGAAGCAAGTTTTTTGCCTTCCTCGAACATAGCGCGGATAGCAGAGCTTCCTTCAACAAGCTTTATCATTTCATCCGAAATCATTTGCAACACTCCTTTTTATATGTGCACCTGTTTAGGTGTATGAATTAAATATTATTTCTAAAATTTTAATACAATTTATCCAAAAAATCAATAGTGATTTATAGCTTTAAATAGATAAAGTTGATAAATTTGTAATTTTTAAATATATTTGATATACTTTTATCTGAATTTTACCGAGAGTGAGTGACTTATTCCATGGTGGAATTAAATGAAAATCAATTAAAAGCCATAAAGCATAAAGACGGGCCTATGCTTGTGTTTTCGGGACCCGGAAGCGGAAAAACCACAGTCATAACGCAACGACTTATATATATGGTTGAAAATTACGGCATAAACCCGAGAGATATATTGACTATAACCTTTACGAAGGCTGCGGCTGAGGAGATGGAAGGCAGATATATTTCAGCCGGAGGAAAGAAAGGCGTAATGTTTTCAACCTTTCACGCATTATTCTTCAGGATTTTAAGAAGCTGCTTTGGATACACTGTCGATATGATAATATCCGAAAACGAGAAAAGGGAATTTTTATCGAGAATGGTTGAATCCTATGATATAGAAACCGATGACATCAACCAGACGGTAGATGTTTTTCTTATGAATGCGGGATTAATAAAGAACAATCTTTCAAATATGACGGAATTCCAGCCAAGGGATATGTCAAAGGATGAATTTAAGGCTCTCTTCAGAATATATGAGGAGCATAAGGAAAGAAATGAAAAAATCGACTTTGATGATATGATGTATGGCTGTTACAATCTTCTGAAAAACGATAACAACCTGCTTGAAAAATGGAGAAGCAGATATAAATACATTCTTATAGATGAGTTTCAGGATATAAATAGGGCCCAGTATGAGTGTGTCAAAATGCTTGCACTGCCGGAAAACAACATATTTGCGGTGGGTGATGATGACCAGAGCATTTACAGCTTTAGGGGTGCGAGCCCGGGATTTATGAAGGAGTTTGTAGAAAACTATAAAAACTGCAAACAGATACTTCTTAATATAAACTACCGCTCAACGGACAAAATAATAGGTTTAAGCGAAAGAATCATAGCAAAGAATAAAATGAGGTTTCCTAAAACCATAAAAGGCACAGGAAGGACAGGCGTACAGCCGACACTGTTTTTCTGTAATACGCCCGGAAATGAAGCTGACAGAATAGTAGATACCATATGTAAGCTCCACGATAAAGAGGGAATACCCTATAGGGATATGGCTATTATTTACAGAAATAATATAACCGCAAATTCCTATGCCAGAAGATTTGTGAAAAGGGGAATACCATACTTTCTTAAAGACAATACATATGATATATATGACCACTGGATAGCAAAGGATTTCTGTGCCTACGCCGACTTTATAGCGGACATAACGGCAGATGAGGCCTTTGAGCGAATAGCCAATAAACCTGCGCGACATATAAGCAAAAAAGCCATAGAAGACTGAAAAAAATTAGGAATGTCGACTTTTTATGGTGTTATGAATTCTGACCTGATAAGCTCCAAGGGAAGCCAGATGATACATAATTTATATAATGATATACAACTGGCCAGAAAACTAAACGGCAAAAAGCAGGCGCAGTATATATATAAGTTTCTTGAATATGAAAAATATCT
>CABPCX010000050.1 GCA_902406135.1 uncultured Eubacteriales bacterium | reverse complement strand
GGTCAAATGAATGGCGTAAAATAGACGATGTTGCATACGAAAAGCTTAACAGGGAACATCCTGCAGGCAGTGACACCGTAGGACTTAAGGCTGACATATACGGAAATATAATAGAGCCGGGCTCAAGCGCCTCTCCTTTATATGAGTGTGTTCATGTTTTTGATGTATATATATGGACATCATGCGACGAAACAACCTATGAAGTATACTATGAAGACGGAAAGCCTTTAATCCGTCCCTTGACAGAAAGTCCGGATTATATGGCAAGATGATGATGCTTTTAAACCTTTGAAGCTTTTGTGCCTCTGTTATATTGACTTTGACTTTTTGCAGTGATATAATGCAAATCGTTCATCGGAGGGTGAGTAACTTTTAAAGTTATGAGCTGGATAAGATGACGGGTGGAATTCCCGTTTTCTTGTCCAGCTTTATTTTTTATATGGCAGTACGCCAATCACATCTGCAGTTTTACCCTCCAAAAAATCAGAAAGGTGATATAAATGAAAGAGCACAATCTTACCGAAGGGAACATATTAAATTCTCTTATATCCTTTGCATTCCCGGTACTTCTTGCATTGTTTTTGCAGGCCATGTACGGAGCCGCCGACCTTATAATAGTCGGCCAGTTTGCCGGGACCTTTGAGCAGTCCGGCGTAGCGACCGGAAGCCAGCTGTTTAATATGATAACAATGGTCATTACAGGCCTTACCATGGGTATGACCGTATTTATAGGTGACTCCATCGGTGCTGACAGAAAGGAGCGTGCCGGCAGAGGAATAGGATGCGGAATAATAATCTTCGCCCTTATAGCGGCCCTTGTTACCCTTGCCATAGTGCCAAACAGTGATAAACTGGCAGAATTTATGCATGCTCCTGCCGAGGCCTTTAAACAGACCAGTTCATATATACGCATCTGCGGCATCGGTACTGTATTCATTGTGGCCTATAACGTAATAGGTGCAACCTTTAGAGGAATAGGCGATTCAAAGACACCACTGCTTACGGTGGCCATAGCCTGCGTTATAAATATAGCAGGAGACCTTATATTAGTAGCCGTATTTCATATGGGTGCGGCAGGAGCTGCCATAGCTACCGTTTCCGCCCAGGCCGTAAGCGTTATATTTTCTCTTTATTTCATAAGTAAAAAAGAACTGCCCTTTTCATTCTCTAAAAGTTATATACGTCCCGACGCTTTCTGTATAAAAAGAATTTTGATGGTAGGCGTGCCCATAGCTTTACAGGAACTTCTTGTCCAGTTTTCATTTTTATTCATACAGGTTGTTGTTAACAGTATGGGTGTTACGGAGTCTGCGGCCGTTGGTGTGGCGGAAAAATCCTGTGTCTTTTTAATGCTTGTATCTTCGGCATATATGCAGTCAATATCGGCCTTTGTGGCCCAGAATAACGGAGCCGGAAAAAGGGAGCGTTCCCGTCAGGCCCTTTTCTACGGAATAAAAACCGCCCTTATAGCCGGTATGATTATGGGGGCCGTCGCATTTTGGGGCGGCTCACTGTTATCATCCATATTTTCCAATGAGCCTCAGGTAATAGCCTCAGCCCACGATTACCTTAAGGCCTACGCCATAGACTGTATACTGACCGCTGTGCTTTTCTGTTTTATCGGATATTTCAACGGATGCGGAAAAACTCTTTTCGTAATGCTCCAGGGCATTGTAGGGGCCTTCTGTGTAAGAATACCCGTGGTCTATCTTATGAGCCATATAGACGGCGCCACACTGTTCCATATAGGTCTTGGAACACCCGTATCATCAGTTGTGCAGATAATACTCTGTATAGCCGCATACCGTATATTTTCAAAAAAGCAGAAAAGCCCTATATCCGAAAACTATATGGGGTAAAACATCATTAATAAATTCTGAACATACATAAAAGAGGTGCCGTTTAAAAGACACCTCTTTTTTTATATAAATCATCAGAATATCAATATTTTAAACGGAACTTAGGATAATGACTGAATATTTTTCTTGAGCATTTCCATATCCAGAATATAAAATCTGTGTTTTTGGTAATCAATAATTCCTTCTTTTCTGCATTCGGCGATAGTCCTGTTTAGGCTGCGCTCCGGGGCGCATATTTCACTGGCGGCGGCTTCCTTGCTGAGAGTGTCAAGACTTCCTGTCTGTGAATGGCGGTACAGACAGTACAGCAGACGCTCTTTAAGGGTCATAGAAGAGTTTCGGATATAGGCATCGGAACTTTCGGCAATTTTACAGGACACCGATTCCAACAGAAAAGAGCAGAATTCTTTATCACTGGACGCCCACAGGAGCACAGTTTCTTTCGTAAGTACAGCCCCCTCACAGCTTTCAACAGCCGCCACGCCAAAGGACAGAAAAGCTCTATTTCTCCAAAGCAGCTGTTTTTTGAATAATTATAAAGGGAGATAAACATTCCTCCTGCGGTATATTGATAAACCTCAGCCTTTCCGTCTAACAGAAGATATAGATATAAATTTTTATCATGGGGATAAATAATATTGCTTCCCTTCCTATAGCGGTGATATTTAATTACTGAGCGGACAGCTTCAGGTGATTTTTCTTTCAGACGGCTCAAATCCATAAGATTTTCCTTTCCGGGTCAAATGTCCTTTTTATCCATACCCTGCTTTTTTATAATTATAACATAAACAAATTTAAAGAGGAGGCCTGAAAATGCAGAGAATTATTATTGATACGGACTGCGGCAGTGATGATGCGGCAGCCATTATGATGGCACTAAAATCAGAGGACATAAAGGTTGAAGCCATTACGGCCGTTTGTGGAAACGTCCCCCTGCCTTTGGCAGTAAACAATGCCCTTATGACAATTGAGGTAAGCGGAGCCCAGATGCCGCCCTTATATGCCGGTGCCGAAAAGCCCCTTTTCAAAGAGCTTGTAACGGCCGTAAACGTACATGGCAATGACGGAATGGGTGATATGGACCTGATACATCCTTCCCTTAAGCAGGAGAAGGAACACGCCGTTGACGCCATTTTAAGACTGGTAAAAACCTATCCTGACGAAATTACTATCATAGCCATCGGACCTGTCACAAACATTGCACTGGCCATTATGAAAGAGCCCGAAACCATGAAAAAAGTGAAACACATATACAGTATGGGAACAAGCGGTTTTGGTCCCGGCAACTGCACTCCCGTATCCGAGTTTAATGTATATGTGGATGCCGAAGCCTATCATATAATGATTAATTCAGGTATTCCTGTTACGATAATCGGTTTTGACGTATGTCTCGGAGATGCGGCGCTGTTAAAGGAGGACCTGGACACCCTGGCTGAAAGCGACGTAAAAAGTGCGGAATTTGCGGTAAAATGCAACCGCAGACTTGTAGAGTACAATATAGAAGCCAGCAATAAATGTTTCCTGGACCTTCCCGATGCGGTGGCAATGGCGGTAATGTTATGGCCTGATGTGGTATTGGAAAAAAAGGACTGCTATGCCCACGTATGCCTTAAGGAGCCCGAAGCCTACGGACAGGTTATTTTAAACGACGGAAGGAAACTGGCTATCCAGGAAGGCTTTTTAGGCAGAAAACCGAATGTTTCGGTATGCACCAGACTGGACAACGCCAAAATGAAAAAACGTCTTATGGCTCTGCTGATGAAAAACTAATCGGAGGATATATTACATTAATCAAAACCACCCGTTAAACGGGTGGTTTGACCTTTTATATAATATCTTTCATAATCAGGACCACCGGCTAAGCCGGTGGTTTGCTCTGCCCCTAGAAGGGGCTATTACCAGCTGCGCTTGTAAGCGCATTGAAAGTCCGCCAAGCGCTCTACTTTCTCAACTGCCGCCCTTGGTGGCTATTTTTATTTGTTCCCTTTTACTTTTTAACCCGTAAACGGGTCAATGTACTCACTTAAACTAATTTGATCTGCCATCCAGTCTTCTTTTAACTGATTATTGATATATTCTCGTATCTTTTTTGTGTTTTTTCCTACTGTATCTACATAATATCCTCTACACCAAAATGTTCTATTCCCATACTTATATTTTAAGTTTGCATGTCTATCAAATATAATCAGAGAACTTTTTCCCTTCAAATATCCAAAAATTTCTGAAACACTGTATTTGGGTGGTATACGAATCAGCATATGTACATGATCTGGGCAACATTCTGCTGCTATAATTTCTATTCCTTTTCTATCACATAATTCTCGAAGAATTTTTCCTATCTCGGCTTTCATTTTTCCATATATTACCTGTCTTCTATACTTTGGCGCGAATACGATATGATATTTACATTCCCAACTTGTATGTGATAAACTATTCATATAAAAAACCTCCTATGCTTTCTTGTGTCTTGGCGGACTCAAGATTATTATAGCATAGGAGGTTTTTTGCCTGAAGCTAAAGCTCCCTGATTCCCCCGGCATAGCCGGGGGTTTTTATTGGATTCACCAATAAAAACCTTTGAGAAAGAAATATCTCTCTCAAAGGTTCAATGAAACGATATTTTATCTCTTTTTATACAGCACTAATTCCGGGTTCAATCCATCCTTCTCATAAGTGCATACAAGCAGAAAATCCATATCCGCTATAACTCCAAAGCATCTTTCGCCGCCGAATTCACTTTCAAACTGATTTCCAAGATATGTCTTTGAATCATCCAAAAATTTTACCAAATTCCCGTTTGGCAGCATATACTCCAGATTTACATACTTTCCTACAAGGGCATTTAATTTTTTAACCTTTGGCATACCTTCTATATTAAGTTCGTTTATTTCCTTAATCAGCTGCTGTTTAAATGCTTCAAATTGCCCATTGTCACTGAGTTCATCGTAACGCTTCCAGTAATCTAATTTTGGAAGCATTTCTTTCAAATAAGAGCGGACCTGCTCCTCGGTGAAATTTTCATTTACCATATTTTTAACGCAGACTTCAATCAAGTCATCCATATCGCTATAGGTATATGTCCCGTCAGCATAGCACCACTTACAATAGTCCTCATTAAATGTGCCGTCGTAATTATGACTTATGACTGCATCGTCATCAAGCGGCATTCCGCAGCACTGGCATATAAGCTTTCTCGGTGTTCCTAAAAGCGTATTGATTGAAACATCAAAAAACTTAGAAAGCAGTTTTAAAGTTTCTGTATTTGGAATTGTTTCTCCGTTTTCCCAGCGGGATACCGCCTGCCTTGTAACATAGAGTTTTTCAGCAAGTTCATCCTGGGACAGACCTTTTTTCGTTCGCAGTTCAAATATAACATCTTTCGTATCCATTAAAATCACCACCTTATAAACATTATAGTATGCACCCATTCCGTAAACAAGCAACCCTCTGTTGCTGTCTTATGCACCCTCATTCTGTTTTATCTTTATTCAAAAAATGGGCAGTCCCTTATTGGGACTGCCCATTCATTTCATTAATTATTCAATTTTTACTTTACTGCAACTTTCCCTGCATCATACGGTGTAAATCAGGTATGAATATACACCCCTGCAGAAATTTCAGCAATAAAGTATCTCATTTTAGTAAAGTTTTGCGCCGGCAGGTATACGGTCGTCTACCATAAGAAGGTTAAGGCCTTCTTCACCGTTTTCGTGGTGGATAGCGCTTATAATCATACCGCAAGAATCAATTCCCATCATCTTTCTGGGAGGAAGATTTGTGATTGCGATAAGTGTTTTTCCTACAAGTGTTTCAGGCTCATAGTATTCATGGATACCGCTTAAAATAACACGGTCTTCATCTGTTCCGTCGTTTAATACGAACTTAAGAAGTTTCTTGCTCTTGGGAACGGCTGTACATTCCTTAACCTTTACGGCACGGAAGTCTGATTTTGCAAATGTATCAAAATCTACAAAATCCTTGAAGAGAGGCTCAATCTCTACATTTGAGAAATCTATCTTTTCAGGCTGAGAAACAACCTCTTTTGTTTCTGTCTTTACCTCTGCCTTCTTTGATGAATCGTTAAGGCCGATAGGTTTCATTGTAGGGAAGAGGATAACGTCTCTGATACTTACAGACTCTGTCATAAGCATTACAAGTCTGTCGATACCGATTCCGATACCGCCTGTAGGAGGCATACCGTATTCAAGCGCTGTAAGGAAATCCTCATCTATCATATTAGCTTCGTCATCTCCGGCAGCTCTCATGGCTTCCTGATGCTCGAAACGTTTTCTCTGGTCGATGGGGTCGTTAAGCTCTGAATATGCGTTTCCGTATTCACGTCCTACTATGAAGAGCTCAAATCTTTCTGTATACTCGGGATTTGAAGGTTTTCTCTTTGTAAGAGGTGATATTTCTACAGGATAGTCCATAATAAATGTAGGCTGGATAAGGTTCTTCTCAACATATTCCTCGAAGAAGAGGTTGAGAATGTCGCCCTTTGCATGTCTTTCCTCAAATTCTATTCCCTTTTCCTTAGCAAGTGCCTTTGCAGCTGCTGTATCGGGAATTTCGTTGAAGTCAACGCCTGCATATTTCTTAACGGCATCTACCATTGTAAGTCTTTCAAAGGGCTTTCCAAGGTCAAGCTCATATCCGCCGTAGTTAAGCACAGTTGAACCTACTACGTTCTGAGCTATTGTTCTGAAAAGGCCTTCTGCTAAGTCCATCATACCGTGGTAGTCAGTATAAGCCTGGTAAATCTCTATAAGAGTAAACTCGGGGTTATGACGAATGTCGATACCTTCGTTTCTGAAAACTCTTCCGATTTCATATACTCTTTCAAGACCGCCTACGATAAGTCTCTTAAGGGGAAGCTCAAGAGCTATACGGCAGTACATATCTATATCAAGAGCGTTATGATGTGTGATGAAAGGTCTTGCTGCAGCTCCTCCGGGGATAGTCTGAAGTACAGGTGTTTCAACTTCAAGGAATCCCTTTGCGTCAAGATAGTTTCTTATCTCTCTTAAAACAGCTGAACGTTTGATGAATGTATCCTTTACCTCAGGGTTCATTATGAGGTCAAGGTATCTCTGTCTGTATCTAAGTTCCTGGTCGTTAAGTCCGTGGAATTTTTCGGGAAGAACCTTAAGGCTCTTTGAAAGGAGTGTGATTTCAGAAGCTCTTACTGAAATTTCACCCTTCTGTGTTCTGAATACAACACCCTTTACACCAACGATATCACCAATATCGAATTTCTTGAATGCAAGATAGCTTTCTTCTCCGACATCGTTTTTGCTGATATATCCCTGAAGTCTTCCGTCTCTGTCCTGAACATTGATGAAAGAAGCCTTACCCATTACACGCTTATTCATAAGTCTTCCTGCAACGGTAACTTCCTTGCCTTCAAGCTCATCAAAATTGTTTACTATATCACTGCTGTGGTGTGTAACATCATATTTAACTATTTCAAAAGGGTCCTTGCCTTCTGCCTGAAGGGCAGCAAGCTTATCTCTTCTGAAGCCTTCCTGCTCTGAAAGCTGCACAGCTGTTAATTCTTTTGTATTCTGTTCTGACACTTCTATTTCCTCCCCTGATTATCTTGAAATCGCAAGAATCTTAAACTCTACTATTCCTCCGGGAGTTTCGATTGCTACGACGTCTCCAATCTTGTGTCCGAGAAGTCCGCGTCCTACCGGAGATTCATTTGAAATTTTTCCGTTTTCCGAATTCATAGGGTCGGCCTCTGCAGAACCTACGATAGAATATTCAATTTCTTCTTCAAACTCAGCATCCCAGATTTTTACTCTGCTGCCGACTGTTACTATGTCGTCACTTACTTCATCATCATCGATAACTTCCGCATTACGGAGCATTTTTTCGATAACAACGATTCTTGACTCTATTTCACCCTGCTCTTCTTTAGCAGCGTCATACTCAGCATTTTCTGACAAGTCTCCCTGTCCTCTTGCTTCTTTTATTTTTTCAGCAACTTCTTTTCTTTTTACTGTTTTTAAATTTTCAAGTTCTTCCTCAAGTTTTCTAAGGCCTTCATATGTTAAAACTACTTTTTTACTATCTGCCATAAGACCACTCCTCATTACCTTTCTAAAATGTCTTGATTTCAAGACGCAAAATATCATATCTAAAAAATTATAAACTACCTTTAGTGGCTTGTCAACGCTGACATTCCCATATTTTCAGCTATTTTCAACTTTTCTTCGATACATATACCCTCATCTGACAGCTTTAAAAAGTCATCACTCATCACCCCGAGCACACATTCGGCTTTATCCGCCGTCAGCTCAGTCCCCTTTGGAGAAAATTCAATCTTTTCTCCGTCAAAGAGCCACTTCTGCGGTTTTTGAGCTTCTTCTGAAAGGCTTACATAGGCATACTTTTTTAACCCGCTTAAAGTTTTGCCTTCTTTCCTGCAGTCCACCACCAAATCCGCCGAAAAAAGTTCTCTGTATTCGGTTTTCTTTATATGCTGTATATTTATCCCGTATTCTTTGAAAAAATATTCGTCCGTTTCGTTCCTGTCTCCCCTGTATCCGTAAAGGGATATGCTTCTTACTCTGGGACACAGGGCACACAAAACTATATCGGTTATATTCCTTTCGCCGCACAGCACCGCAGCCCTTTTTGAAAAGTCCGCATATCTGAAAGTCATAAGCGCCATAAGGGCCCTGCCGTCCGCAATTGGTATTCCTTCAATTTCTTCTCCGGCGGTGTATGCCACATCATTTTGAACAAGAAACCTTCGGGTCTTTTTTACGGCTCTTTTTACCGTTTCGTCATCGGCATCTTTTCTGACGTTTATCCTTATGTGCACTCCTTCACAGCCGAAAACATTTATATTTTCAGCCGTAAAGGGCTTCATAAATGACACCGCCCATTCTGACATTCTGCTTTTCTTTTCCCTTTCATATTCGATAAAAGCGTATTTCATTTTATCACCTCATATCTGTCATATATGAAACCGAAAAAGAAAAAATACCTTATTAATGCCAAAACCTGCTCCCAAAAACAAAAGCCCCAAAAGCATAGGCTTATGAGGCTTTTAAACTTCTATGGGATTTATCAGAACTCCATCTTTTCTTCAAGATAAGCTGCAAGTTCATCAATTTTAATTCTTACCTGTTCCATTGTGTCTCTGTCACGAACAGTTACTGAGTTATCCTCAAGGGTATCAAAGTCAACTGTTATGCAGAAGGGTGTACCGATTTCGTCCTGTCTTCTGTAACGTTTTCCGATACTTCCTGATTCGTCATATTCACAGTTGAATTTCTTTGTAAGCATGCTGTAAACTTCGTCAGCCTGCTCTGAAAGTTTCTTTGAAAGAGGAAGGACAGCAGCCTTAACGGGTGCAAGAGCAGGATGGAAATGAAGTACTGTTCTTACATCATTTTCTCCGACTTCTTCCTCATCGTATGCGTCGCAGAGGAATGCAAGAGCTACACGGTCAGCACCAAGTGAAGGCTCGATAACATAG
>CABPCX010000049.1 GCA_902406135.1 uncultured Eubacteriales bacterium | reverse complement strand
ATGCTCCTAAGCCTGAAGGCGGTATCATTTCTTCGGTAGTTCCCTTTGTAACGGGCAGGGCAGAAAAGGCCATAAAAACCCTTACAGGAAAAGATGCCCTTACTGTAGGAAAGAATGTCGATATGGGAATAAAAATCGATATGGACAACCCTGAAAAGGTAGGAGAGGATATGCTGGTAGACGCCGGAGCTGCCCTTGCCAAGTACGAGCCTCCCCTTATAATTTTTGATATGGGAACAGCTTCTACCTGTTCAATAATAGATAAAGAAGGAAGCTATATCGGAAGCATAATAGCTCCCGGAGTATGTATATCCATGAACGCCCTTTCGGAATGCTGTTCAAAGCTCCCCAGAATAGAGCTTTCAGCACCTGAGAAAGCAATCGCAAAAAATACTGTACAGTCAATGAAGAGCGGTATTGTTTACGGAAATGCGGCTATGATGGACGGAATTGCTGACAGAGTATTTGATGAGCTCGGATATAAAACAAAAATCATTGCAACAGGCGGTGTAGGATGTGTTATTGTTCCTTACTGCCGACATGAAATGGAATATGACCCTGACCTTCTTCTTAAGGGCCTTGCAGTACTTTGGGAAAAGAACAGAAAATAATAAAGATTTATTTGGAGACCGGTTTACGGTCTCCTTTTTTATGGGCAGGTGTGGCTGGATTTATAAAAAAATCCAATTTAGAAAAAATTAGAGAGGTAAAAATTAAGTCTTTATTAATTTTAAACGATTTTAGAAAAAATTAAAAAACCTTAAATCCCATAAAATCAAGGTTTAAGGCTTTTTAAATACGATTAAGAATGATATATAATTAATGATAAAGTAACAATAAAGTAACAAGGTTAATAAACAAAAAGTTTAATCATACTACATTAACAGCGTCTATCAATTCGCCTATTAACTTATGTGTATATACTCTTTCTGTGATGTCCTGCGAAGCGTGTCCAACTATTAATTTAATTATAGTTTTATTTACGCCGGCGCTATCTGCCATACTAATAAAAGTATGTCTTCCGTCGTGGGGTAAATGATCCATGTTTAAACGCTGCATTAATTTATTAAATTGTTTCCTATAAACTTGATATGACATATCAATTAAATAAGTGTTATTTGCATTATAGCGTTTGACAAAAAGAGACATAGTTTTGTCTGATATTGGAATAACTCTATCTTTGCCGGCAGCAGTTTTTAGGCCTCCTATAATATACTTTTCTGCTAAGTGTATATTTTCAGTTCGTACTGTCAGTAGTTCAGAGGGGCGCATACCGCTATATATCATCATTAAAACAGTGTCCGCTATGTCTTCAACAAAAATAGAGGAAAACAATGTTTTGATCTCTTCCGGAGTAAAAATTTTATGTTTTTCTGATTGAGGTTTAGGGCCTATTTTAACAAATTTAGAATAGTTTTTATCCATTATATCCAGTTCACAGGCTAGATCATAAAACTGATTTAAAAGCGTTTTAACGTGGTCTTTAGTCTGCCATGAGCGGTCTATATTATCAATCAAATTTTGTAAATGAAAAGTCTTTAAGTCTTTTATAGGAGTGTCCCAGAATGGTTTTAAATGCTTATAGGCGGCATTATATATGTTATGCCCGCTGCCGGATAGCACATCAAAACGACGCTGTTTGAATATATCCCACAGATCGGCGATAGTCACTTCTGCAGCCGTAAGATCATAAGGATTTTTGTTGTACTCTAAAAGGGCAGTTAAAGCCTCCTGACGTGTCGCGTAATATCCGATGAATTTATAAATTGCTTTGCCGTCTTCCGTGCGGCCGGTTTGGATCCGGGCAGCATAAGGCCGGCGCCGGCTGCCGCTTAACTTATAAACGCTGCCCATTCCTTTTGGCAATCGTTGCATTAAAAAAGCCTCCTTTTTCTCTAAAAAAATGTATAGAAAAATAAGGCGGCGTCTGCTATAATATATTTGCATACAATTTCCGGTGTCATTTTTGACGCCACCTTTTAAGCCTTCCTGTTGGCGCAGGGGGGCTTATTTTATATAATAGGCTGATTTCTATATAAAAAATCATCTCTCATAATAAATTTATTCATACTATTGCCTTCAGCTTTATTAAAAAAAGCTTTATCAATTTTCTGAGCTTTTTTAATAATAGCTGCCTTTATTTCTTCTAAGTCATCAAGTGAGTTGAGTATATATTTAATTTCTCCGTTTTTAGACAATTCGAAATTTTTAGGAATTAATTTATACAACTCAGGAGATAGAATAGCATAGGTTTTTGTTTTTAAAAATTTAATAGTTACCAGTTCATCAAGCAAATAAAATAAAGTCAAAGTATTTTTGCCATGTTTATATGTCATATACACGTCTTCTAATACTTCTAAGTAATTATATATTTTTTTCACATATAATTGTTTTTCCAAACCTAAGCTATCCCATTCTTCTTGATTGGTTGCAAGATAATTTGATATCAACTTAAAAAATATTTTTCCGCAAGTTTCAGCATCACATAATGCGCTATGAGCATGCTCATTTTTTATTAAAAGGCTTTCTGCTACAGTGTTTAATTTATGATCCTTTATCCTGTAATCACATAGGATTTTTGAAATTGCTAGCGTATCGATATATTCGCAAGAAAAGTCAATACCATTTTGTATAAAAAGAGCAGATAAAAAACTCATGTCAAAATCAGCATTATGAGCAACTAAAGGTACACCATTAGCTGAATATTTAGACAAAAATTCATATAGCATTTTTGAAGCGTTTATTTCGTTAGGCGCACCTTTTATGGTCCGATTATTTATTCCGTTTATTGAAGTGATATATCTGTTTATTTTAATTCCAGGATCGACATAAGTATGAAAACTATCAGTAATTATTCCATTTTCAAAAAGAATAACGCCTATTTCCAAAATTTTGTCGGTCAAATAATCTAAACCTGATGTTTCAAAATCAATTGCCATAAATTTATTCTTATAATTATTAAGATACTGCATTCGAAAATCGGCCACGTTTTCTAATATTACATTACCAAGCTCTACGGGTTTTTCAATTGATATATCTTTTTTCTTTCCAAATAAACCAAACAATCCCATAATATCACCTCTTTAAAATTTACCTCTTAATTCGACAACTTTTCCATTTATAACAACGGGAAGGCTTTCGACCTCTTCCCAAGTATAAAATATTGGCTCATATTTTGGATTGAAAGACACGAGATTAAGACCGGCTTGGTTTTTAATAACCTTTTTACAAGTACCTTCGTCACCGTTGACAATTACAATCGCAATATCTCCACTTTCAACGTCAGACTGTTTTTTAACTATGACAACGTCACCTTTGCAGATCCTAGGTTCCATACTGTCACCGTTAATTATAAGTCCAAAGTATTCTCCTTTATCGGCCATAGCCTGGGGGATCTCCTCCCAGTCAACAATATTTTCTATGGCGTCAGACGGAAGGCCTGCAGCTACATAACCAAGTACAGGTATTTTAACAGATGATACAGATATAGTTGGTTTATCTTCAACTAGATCTGATTTATTAATACCAAAGAAGTTTGCCATTAATTCGATCTTGTCAATCCTGGGGTAGGTTTTAGCGTTTACCCAGTCCGAAAATGTTGGAGTAGGTATTTTTAATGTCTTACAAATATCGGTTTGAGTTATTTTATTAAGCTGCATATATTTTCTTATATTTTTAGCCATTATTTTTTTGTTTCCCAAACTATCCATGTTATCACCTCTTTACTTAATTCTATGGTAAAAACGGAAAAAAATCAATAAAAAAATAAATAATTCGGTTTAACGGTTGACAATTCGGTTTAACCGAATTATTATTATAAAAGAAAGGGGTGTTAAAATGAGTACAATTCCAATAAATATGAAAGTAACATTGAAAGTTGCAAGGGAAATGAACGGATATACACAGGCAGAAGCGGCCAAAAAATTGGGAATTAGTGCAGATACACTAAGAAATTATGAAAGAGGAAAAAGCTATCCTGATATACCTGTTTTAAGAAAAATTGAAGGTATATATGGGATAAAATATGACAATATTATTTTTTTACCTCTTGATTTCGGTTTAACCGAATTAAATTAAGAGCGCATAAGGGAGGGGCGGAAAAATGATCTATACAATCGAAAAAAGACATGAGTTCAGCTGCGGAATAATATTTACACACTGGGAAGTGATAAGCTACACGCACATTACGCCAATAGGGGTATATGCCGGCGAAAAGACCTTAAAGAGCGGAACAAGAAAGGAATGTGAAAAGTTCTGCAGTCTCAAGGGAATTATACCGCAAATAAGATAAGGAAAGGGAGGGGCGAACCTTTGATAACAATTTGTAATAAATTTGAAGAAAATATGAATTTCGTCAAAGAAATTATGCAGCTTATGGAAAACAGAAAATTTTCTATGAGCGACGCTGAAGTATGTGCTAGCCTTTTACTGCACTGCGTTGAAAAAAACAACAAAAAGTTAAGCAAAGCAAAACCTTTTGTTGTTTTAGAAGATTAACTGTTTTTTACCAGATTAAGAAAATACGGATAATTATTTTCATAATCTTGATAAAAACTTTCGGCGCTTATTGCTTTATCTGATGTTGATGATACATAAGTAACGAAAGCAATAGTAAGATCATGGGCTTTTTGCTCATCTGACATAATAAAACCTCCTTTCCTGATTTATGGGCTGCTGCAACAGCTCATAAATCCAGTATAGGAGATAGCAAAGAAAAAGACAAGTAAGGAGGCGACAGTATGAAAATAACACCGGAAATTGTAGGCAGAGAATTAGGCATAACGGCGGCCACAGTGCGCCGCCTTATGGACGCCGGCAAATTAAATATCGGAATAGTAGAGATACACAAAGAAAGAAATACATACATCATACTGCCCAAAATGCTGTATGAGGCAACAGGGATCAAAATTGATTATGAACCGCCGGCGGAAATTGACTATCAGCAGATAGCTGCCGCCGTTGCGGAGATAATAGGCAAAGGGGCTTAAAAAATGAAATCCTGGGAACGAGTGACAATGTATATCCCGGCAGGGAAAGAAAATGCAATAACAAGATCCAGGCTGTCAGAGCTTACAGGGCTAAGCGATCGTATAAACAGATCGGCCATAGAGGCAGCCAGAAAAGCGGGCGTCAAGATCATAAGCCAGGCCAACGGCAAGGGCTGCTATTCCTGGAAGAGCATAGAAAACGCGCCATAAGCGAATTAAATATTTACAACGAAGGGATCCGTTTTCTTTCACAGGAATATGTCGTATCTCAGATAGTCCCAGTAAGGGCGCATTTAAGGCGCATAAAAGGTGATATGCCGCTGTGTGAAGGTCAGATCAGTTTGGATATAGAAGAGACGGAGGGTGAATAAATGGACAAGATAATATCAGTTTTGCAATTTAAAACTAACGGAGAATGGGGCGTTTTAGAAATCCCCAACACTTTAGAAGCGCTGCAGGAGGCTGTAGGCGGATATATTGAGGTTGTACATATATTTAGTGAAATAGTATTAATTTGTGATGAAGAAGGACGAATAAAGGGTAAAAGTATAAATCCGTATTCAAATGATATACGGGGCGATTTTATCTTATGTGGAACTGCCGGCGAAGAGTTCAGAAGTCTTTCTGATAAAGAAATGAAAACAATGCAGGAAATGCTTTGCGGACTTCATCTTTATAAATGTGCAAAAAGGGGGGCTGCTTTATGATGAAAATTTTCTATTCTGTAAAAAGTCAGTTTTATGCAGACGGAACCGTAACATCTGAACTTAACGGCACAAGACGTGCCTTTGAAAAGCCGGATAATACAAAGACACGATTTATACATAAGGTTGTAGTTGTAGATTGGTTTCCTTCTAAGCGTGAGGCCTACGCAAGAATTAAAGAAATAAAGGGGTCTTCAAGATGATTGCTTTTCTTGAGAATGTGGTAAAAGATATGCTGCGCTTACTGTCGGCAATCGCTTTTATTGAAGGTGTAATAGTGTTAAACGGCGGCGACATTAAAGGCGCAATTGTGCTGATGATAGCTGCTGTTGTCGGAGACGTTGTATCAAAAATACAGTGAGGAATTTAATAGTATGCTGGATTTTGGCTTTTACAATATGGATTGTATGGAAGGAATGAAATCATTTCCAGATAAATATTTTGATTTAGCTATAGTAGATCCGCCGTATGGCATTAAAGAAAACGGAGAAAAAAATAAAACTAGAAATCATTTTGCAAAAGCAAAAGTCTACAAAGCATTTGCAGGAAATGATAGAAAACCACCAGACAAAGAATATTTTAACGAACTATTTAGAATATCAAAAAATCAAATTATTTTTGGTGCTAATCATTTTATAGAAATGATACCGTATAATTCTAGCTGCTGGATTGTGTGGGACAAAGATAACGGATCAAGCGATTTTGCGGATTGTGAGTTAGCCTGGACAAGTTTTAAAACTGCAGTTCGTAAATTTAAGTATAGGTGGAATGGTATGTTGCAGGAAGTGCCTTCCAACAAAGAATATAGAATACACCCAACACAAAAACCAAAAGCATTATATAAATGGATTTTAAATAATTATGCCCAAAACGGGGATAAGATTTTAGATACTCATGTAGGGAATGCTAGTAGCCTAATAGCGTGTACGGAACTAGGCTTTAATTATGTAGGTTTTGAAATTGACAAATATTATTATGATTTAGCAAAAGAAAGGATTTTAAAAGAAGGGAATCAAATTACCTTATGGAATGAGGGGAAAGTATGAGAACAATATTTCACGCCGGCGACGTTGTAAAACATATACCTACAGGCGAAACCTGGGTATTATGTGGCGTTAATAATGAACGCGGGGAAGTGATACCCTGCGGCTGGCCTTTTCCGACACTTGGAAAATCAGAGGACTGCGTATTAATCGAAAGAGGCGGCATTAAAGAAGAATATAAAAGAGCGCTTATTCGTGAGGGCTTAGAAAGCTATATAGAAAAGGACGGCGTTAAAAATGAATGATAGTAATTTGACAGATGAAGAAATGAAAGAGCCTGTAAACATCTTTGAGGACTGCCCGGAGCTTTTCAGAGCGGCAGCAACTATATTTATTAAAAAAATAAATGCTATATGCAGTAAGTATTCGGTACATGACGAGTGTTACACAAACTGCCCATTATACGGCGATAACTGCGGACTTACAAGACATGGTACATACGAAGAGATCAGAGAGATATTAAGGATCCTTGACGAGTTCGAGGAAGAACCACAGCCAGTGTGCAAATGCGGATATGCTTTTAATAATGATGATTATAAATTTTGCCCCCGTTGTGGGGCTGAAAAACCCTGATTAATGCAATGCTACTTTACGCCGGCGCTGAAAAGGGAAGCGGCGCCGGCTGGGGGGGGATCAGCAACGAAAAAGAAAAGTAAAGGCATACGGCACCAAATATGCAGCCGTTGCGGCCGTGAATGGAATATAAGCATAAATGCGAAAGTAGGGCGACATGGATATATTTGTCCGAAATGTCGCAGAAAGAAGGTGCATAATGAAAGTTAAAGATATAGCGGCCATTTGCCGCAGAGAAAATCAGATCATTATATATGACGATACGAACGGATCAAGTGTGCAGCAGTATGTCGGCACAGGAGCCGCCGTTTATAAACTGGAAAATTTACCGTATTTAAACGAAGACAACATCATTACTCTTTTTGACATAAGCGAGAAAAAAAGAGAGGACATATATATTAATCTTGTACAGGCACCGGGTGTGCTTAATCTTGAAGACTTCGCGCCAGGTGAAGTCATAGCAGAGAAATTAAACATAGTCATTACATACGCCGGAACGGCTTTTAATGCCATTAAAACGGCTGACGGTGTATATTTTATCAATTCGGCATACTTACGCCCATTTAAAAATATTAAGCAAACGGAAATCTATTTCAGACAAGGTAAGATCTCATACTTTGCGGTCAAAGTAGGACTTTTATTGCAAGCTGTAATAATGCCGTTAGTTATACCGGCTGAAATGTGCAACTTAATGTCTTACATACTTAAAGAAAAAAATATGAAGTATGTAAAATCATCAATGACGGCTGCAGCCGATATGGACATAGAAGGACAAATGACTTTAGGAGAATAAAATGGTTATTGATATTTTTAATACAGATAGAAGATACAACATAATTTATGCAGATCCGCCTTGGAAATATAAGGCTTGGAACGGTAAAGGAAAAGGGAAAAAAACGGCTGAAAATCACTATGACTGTATGGAGTTAAAAGAAATAAAGGAACTACCCATTAAAAACATATCGGAACAAGACGCAATCTGTTTTATGTGGGTGACATTTCCTTGTATTTACGAAGGTATAGAGGTATTGAAGTCATGGGGCTTTACATATAAAACAGTTGCCTTTGTATGGGTAAAAAGAAATAAAAAAATAAGAAATGGTTTATGGGCTTAGGACATTGGACAAGGGCAAATGCTGAAATATGTTTATTAGGAACTAAAGGTAAACCTACAAGAAAATCAAAAAGTGTTCATCAAATTATTGATGAGCCAATAAGAGCCCACAGTCAAAAACCTGATATTACAAGAGAAAAAATAATTGAACTATGCGGAGAACTTCCGAAAATAGAATTATTTGCTAGAACGACTGAAGAAAACTGGGACGCCTGGGGCAATGAAATATAGGAGAGTAAAAATATGAGAATAGAAAATTATAATATGACGCGCAAAGAGGCGGAGCGCTTAGGGCTTAGACCTGGGCGCAAATGTGAACATTATTTCATTAATAACGCAAACGGCAAGCCAGAACACAGAAGGACTGGCCGAGTTGAAGAGCTGCATAAATCCTTTTTTGTAGCAAAAGTAAAAGGGAAAAATGGGACGGATCATACAGAATGTTTTCTGTACTACCTACTCAGAAACCAGGATCGAAACGAAAGACTTTATATTAAAGAATAAGGCACCTTAAAGGGTGCCTTAACCCTTATATAAGTAAAAAACGTGTTTCTACATTATAATAGTGAATTTTAAACCAAACAAAAACAAGGGGCGGCGTTCCCTTTAAACTCGATATAGCAATTAACTTAACGACCATGTAAAAAAAGAAGGTGTTTAAATGCCTAAGTATAGAAAAAAGATATGGGCTGGGGATATATACGAAGTAGAGGAATTTTATAGCCCTAGGACTATAGGAAAAAAATACGAAAGATTGTTAAGGGGAAATCTGACTACCGAGGAGCAGCAAAAAAGAAATTTAGAGATAGCAAGAAAAAAGTTAACAAGAACTATAAATGCGAATTTTGGGGCAGCGGACTATTTTTTAACATTGACGTATGACGGAGCGATCGAGGCGGCCGACGCAAAAAAGAAGATCGCAAATTTTTTTAGGAGGCTTAAGCGGTGGAGACTGAAAAACGGGCAGGGCGACTTGAAATACATATCTGTATTAGA
>CABPCX010000048.1 GCA_902406135.1 uncultured Eubacteriales bacterium | reverse complement strand
TTAAAATAATATATAATAAAAATTATCATAAATTTCCATATAAAAAACGGAGCGTAGAAAGCGTATATTTCGTCTAATATATAGAAGCATAAAAAATGCTCCTGACAAAAGCGTATACGCTCCACGTACGTACAGAAAAGAAAGGAAAGAGCTATATGGAAAAACTGATTAAAGAAGCGAAGGCGGGAAATCCAGATGCATTCACCCGGCTTATGAAAAGCCAGATGCAGAATATGTATAAAACCGCCGGAGCCATACTTATAAATGATGAAGACATTGCCGATGCCGTATCGGAGACCATACTTGCCTGCTGGGAAAATATGCACAGTCTTAAGGAAGACCGATTTTTCAAGACATGGATGACGAGGATACTGGTGAATAAATGCAATGACATCATCAGGAAAAAGCAGTATTACCTGGACTATGATATGCCTGAGGAACCCTACAATGATACGGGCTTTGAAAATGCCGAATGGAAAGAGGCATTAAGTACCATTTCGGAAAAATACCGCCTTGTAATGGTCCTCTATTATATTGAAGGATTTAGTACCGGAGATATAAGCGGCATACTGGATATACCTGAAGGGACGGTCAGAAGCAGGCTTGCCAGAGGCAGAGAGCAGCTGGCGGGAGCCTATGGGATAAGAGAGATTAAAAAAGGAGGTCAGGCTTTATGAAAGATGTACTGGATACACTCAAAAAAGACGTTGAAATACCTGACGTTGTAAATAAAAAGGCCGATGAAGCTTTTAAAAAGATATATGCCGAATGTGAAAGCGGAGAAAATAAAAATACAGAAAATATACAGCCCAAAAGATACCATACAAAAAGAATAACCGTGATTGCAGCGGCGGTAGTGGCGCTCTGTGCGGTAACGGCGGCAGCAGCGGTAGTAAGATGGAGCCACAGCCTTTCCGACGGCCTGCAGGCATCGGAGGAGCAGATGAAACAGCTGGAAAGTAACGGAATGAATACATTTGTTGAACAGCCCTGTACCGTAAACGGGGTAACGGTTACGGCAGTACAGAGCATAACGGATAACTACTATACTCATATTGCTTTTAAAGTAGAGGGCTTTGACTTGGAAGAAGGAAAAGAACCGAGTTTTGAAAATATAAATGTAACAGTTGACGGAGAAGAAGAATTTGGATATACAGCAGGATTCTGGGACGGGATTGTGGACGATAACGAAGGAAATCCGGTAACACTGGATGGAGAAAGGCTTAAAATTGATGAAAACGGAAGACTTATAATTAATTACGTTATGGATGACGGCAGTCTGGAATATGAGATGATACTTACCAACGACGTTAAGGAAGCCGGATACTTTATCGGAAAGGATATACACGTTGAACTAGAGAATCTTGGTATTTATACAGGTAAACTTGACCACACTACAAAAGTTGAAGGAACTTGGGTCTTCGACTGGACTTTAGGCGGAGCGGATACAACCAGGGTATGCGAGATGGATTATGCACTGGAAGATACGGGTGCAACAGTAAAGAGACTGGAGATATCACCTATATCAGTGATAGCAGAATACGACTTCCCCAGACAGATAGTGGTGGAGGACCGTATAGAAGCTGATGGAACATTAGGTACATTAGAAAGATATGCTGAGCCGCCCTCAGTTGTCGGAGTAGAGCTCAAGGACGGGACGGTCATTAAATATCTGTACGGAGGACCGGGAAGCGGCGGATATGACGGATACACTGGCAATACATACAGGTCGAAGGAAGCAGCAAACAGGATAATAGACCCCAATGAGATAGAAAGCATACTGTTTTTAAAGAATTACACCCAGTGGGAAGATATCGAAACTCCGGAATTTATCGAAGTGCCCCTTAATAAATAAAAAGAAAAAGCCTGAGAAATCAGGCTTTTTTATTTGCTCATAAACGGTATGTATATATAAAGACGTCACAAGTCTGCCATAAGGAAAAAAATGGCGGAAAAATGCAGTGCCTGTAAATAAGCGCCGTTTGACTTTCAAACCTATTTTTGCTATGCTTTAGATAAGACTGGAAATTAAAAACCATACTAAAAAATGAGATATAAAAGCAAACTGCAGATATTATTAATGACCGCGGCGCATAACGGGAGGGGTAAATATGATTTCCACTGTAAGCATATTTGAAATGAACTTGATTATAAATTGTGAGCACAAGGACCCGCATACTATACTGGGAATGCATGAGGTTCTGCATGATGACAGGGAAGTAGTTGCGGTAAGGGCTTTTCTTCCCGGTGCAAAGGAATTATATGTTATAGATAAAAACCAGGAGAAAAATATTTATAAGGCTGAAAAGATACATGAGGACGGATTTTTTGAAGCTGTCATAGACGACAGACACGAGTGGTTTGAATATCTTTTCCACATAGTATACTGGGACGGAAACGAAAGAGTTGTTCCCGATATTTATTCATTCCAGCCGACCGTTGGGGATTATGACAGATATCTTTTTGGCGCGGGAAACCATTATGAGATATACAATAAGCTGGGGGCAAATCTCTGCGAAGTAAACGGCGTTGAAGGTGCTTCCTTTGCAGTGTGGGCGCCAAATGCAAAAAGTGTATGCGTTATAGGTTCATTCAACTACTGGGACGGCAGAGGCACACAGATGAGAGTACTCGGAAACTCAGGAATATGGGAAATATTCGTTCCCGGTGTTGTGGAATTTGACAGATACAAATTCAGAATAAAGGATAACAATAACAACGTGGTTGATAAAAGCGACCCCTACGGATTCCATATGGAAACAAGACCCCAGAATGCGTCCATAGTATATGACTTGGGCGTATATCACTGGAAAGACGAAAAATGGATAAAAGAGAGGGAGGAATACGACCCCTACAGGACACCCATGAACATATATGAAGTGCAGCTTGGCAGCTGGATGAGGGTGCCCGAGGAAGAAAACAGATTCCTTACCTACAGAGAAATGGCGGACAAGCTGGTCAAATATGTAAAGAAAATGGGCTATACCCATATCGAGCTTCTGCCCGTATCCGAGTATCCCTATGACGGAAGCTGGGGATATCAGGTAACAGGATACTATGCGCCAACCAGCCGCTACGGAGAGCCTGACGACTTCAGATATTTTGTGGACTGCTGTCATAGAAAGGGCATAGGCGTTATTATGGACTGGGTGCCCGGACATTTCCCCAAGGACGCCAACGGTCTTGCCAGATTTGACGGTACAGCCCTTTATGAGCATGAGGACTGGAGAAAGGGCGAACATAAGGAATGGGGTACCTATGTATTTAATTACGGAAGAAAAGAAGTAAGCAACTTCCTTATTGCCAATGCGCTTTTCTGGATAAAGGAATACCACATCGACGGTATACGAGTTGACGCCGTTGCAAGTATGCTTTATCTGGACTATTGCAGAAAAGAAGGCGAATGGGTGCCTAACGAATACGGCGGAAGAGAAAATATCGAAGCCGTGGAATTTTTGAAGCATATGAATTCCGTTGTAAAGGGAATGTATAAGGGCGTGCTTACATTTGCGGAAGAATCCACCGAGTGGGAAGGCGTAACAAGGGGCGTTGACAGAAACGGCCTTGGATTCTCATTCAAATGGAATATGGGCTGGATGAATGACTTCCTTGAGTATATGAAGAAGGACCCCATTTACAGAAAGTATCATCATAATAACCTTACCTTCGGCATAACCTACGCCTATTCGGAAAACTTTGTGCTTGTGCTTTCCCATGATGAGGTAGTTCATATGAAAGGCTCAATGATAGGAAAGATGCCCGGAGACACATGGCAGAAATTCGCTAACCTCAGAGCGGGATACGGATTTATGTACACATATCCCGGAAAGAAACTGCTCTTTATGGGCAATGATATCGGACAGTATTCCGAATGGGACGAAAAGAAGAGCATAGACTGGCACGTGCTTGAAAATGATTTTAATATGGGTCTTAACGAATATATGAGGGACCTGTTTAAATTCTACAAGAAAGAAGGAGCGCTCTGGGAAAGAGATACATATCCCGAAGGCTTTGAATGGATAGAGTGCGACGATGCCGCAAACAGCGTTGTATCCTATGTAAGACACGGTGCCAAACCTGAGGATATAGTAGTTGTCGTATGCAACTTTACGCCTAAGACTGAGCTGGGCTACAATGTGGGCGTACCCTATGAAGGAAGCTATAAGGAAATGCTCAACAGTGACGACGTAAAATACGGCGGAAGCGGTGTCGTGAACAAAAAGGCGGTTAAGAGCAGGAACGAACATTGGAACAGATGCGAACACTGCATAACAATCGACCTTCCTCCCCTTGCCACAGCCATATTTACTCTCACACCCGCCAGCAAAACAAAAGTAGCTGCGAAATTCGCTGAGAAAGAAAAGGGCGAAGAATAAATATTTACGGATATAATAAGAGGCTGACCTTAAAAGGCCAGCCTTTTTTATGCGGTATTATAAATAGGACGAACCGTTATATAGGGTTCGGGTTTTGTTGAAGCTTATCAAAAATATTATGCAGAATATAAAATTTATGGCGGCGGCCAAAAGCATGGGTATAAAAAACATAAGGAGTCCCAATGCAAAGGTCAGTAACATTGAAACAAAATATATGGCCTGAAAAACGGCGGAAAATTTCCACCATTTCATAAGTTTTTGTGAATTAAGATAAATACCCATAGTGTCCTCAAGCTCTGCCACGCCTTTTATAATGCAGAAAAACATATACAGCCTGAAGAAAATAAACAATCCTATAACAAGCATACTTAAGCCCTGGCTGTAGAATAAAAACAGGCTCATATCCAGAAAAAATGTAACAAGAGACAGTAAGACAGAAACTTTTCTTGCCTGTATGAAATGAGGGCTTTTATGGGCGATTGCTGAAAGGCCATAGGCTGTCAGAAGATATCCGATGGTATCAGGCAGAAAATTATACGAAAGCGTATCAGCATCGAAAAATATAAATATAAATCCGGCTAAAATATATCCCATAAATATTCCTCCTTTAGCTTGATTATACAACTGCTGAAGGACAGGATACAACAAAAAAGTTAAAATATGGCAGGCTGTATCTGTAAAAAATCCGCCTGAATTTTTCAGGCGGATAAATTTTTATCTGTTTTTGTGTTCTGATATTACTTTGTATATCTGAATGAGCACTGTAGGCAGGAATGCAAGGAGAGCTATCTCACCAAGGTTAGCGGCACTGAATGAGGGAGAAACCATAAATAATGATTTGAGTCCGGGTACAAACAGTACGGCAAGGAGAAGTACAACTCCTGCAAAAAATGCCATTACTGAATATTTGTTTGTTGAGAACTTAAGCGAGAATATGGATTCGCTTCCTCTGCAGTTAAATCCGTGGAAAAGACGTGCAAGAGTGAGTGTTGCGAATGCCATTGTAGATGCCATTCTTGCGTCTCCGTCCGCATATCCGATATAGAATGCAGCCATTGTTGCTATGGCAATGAGAAGTCCCTGGCCGCCTATTCTTGTAAGAAGGGGACGGTTAAGTATGGGCTCCTTAGGGTCTCTGGGCTTCTGGTCGAGAAGGCCGCTTCTGGCAGGCTCCATTCCTATGGCAATGGCAGGAAGTGAGTCGGTGAGCAGGTTTATAAACAGAAGATGTACCGGCTCAAAGGGTACTGGAAGCGCCAGGAGAGACGCATATATTACACAGAATATTCCGGCTGTATTTCCTGAAAGCAGGAACTGTATAGCATTTTTGATATTTGCATATACGCTTCTGCCGTTAACTACTGCCTTAACTATTGTGGCAAAGTTATCGTCGGCAAGTATCATAGATGCGGCATCCTTGGAAACTTCCGTTCCTGTGATACCCATGGCAACACCTATATCGGCCTTTTTAAGGGCGGGAGCGTCGTTTACGCCGTCACCTGTCATAGATACGATGTTTCCTCTGCGCTGCCAAGCATTTACTATACGTATTTTATGCTCCGGTGATACACGGGCATATACGGATATTTTAGGAAGTCTTTCGTCCAGGTCCGCTTCGCTCATCTGGTCAAGCTCGATACCTGATACGGCTTCGTCTCCGTCCTCAAATATGCCAAGCTGTCTTGCTATGGCTGAGGCTGTAACCTTGTGGTCGCCTGTTATCATAACTGTCTTTATGCCGCCTCTTTTAGCGTCGGCAACGGCTTTGATAGCTTCGGGACGGGGAGGGTCTATCATTGATATAAGGCCGATAAACGTAAAGTCCTTTTCGTCATCAAATGTAAGGGGACGTACAGCATCCAGTTCTCTGTAAGCAAAGGCTAAAACTCTGAGACCTTCCATGGAAAGCTCCATATTTACTCTGGAAATGTCCTCTTTAAGCTCCGGTGTAAGGGGAATACGTCCGTCCTTTGTAAGGTACCACTTTGCACGGCCTAAAAGTACGTCGATGGCTCCCTTTGTGAAAAGTGTGGGAACACCGTCTATATCGTGGAGTGTACTCATAAGCTTACGGTCGGAATCAAAGGCCAGCTCACCAAGACGGGGACACTGGGCACGGTATGTTTCCTCATCTATTCCAAGATTTTCTCCAAGCATTACAAGGGCAACTTCTGTGGGGTCGCCTATGGATGCGCCGGTTTCCTGATTGTTTGTTGCGTCGCTGGCAAGGAGCGCAGCCTTAAGAAGTGTATTCTGTACCCTGTTACCAAGGTCCATATTTTTTCCGTCTATAACAAAACCGTCAGCATAAATTTTCTGGGGTGTCATCTTATTCTGAGTAAGGGTTCCTGTTTTATCCGAACAGATAACGGATACGCTTCCAAGACTTTCTACTGCCTTAAGGTCCTTGATAATGGCATTCTGTTTAGCCATTTTCTGAGTACCCATGGCAAGAACTATAGTAACTATGGAAGAAAGCGCTTCGGGTATGGCCGCAACCGCCAGGGCAACGGCAAACATAAGGGAATCAAGTATGCCCATTCCTGTACGGAATACAGAAAGGGCGAATACAGCCGCACAGATTACCATAATTACTACGGCAAGCTTTGCGCTGAATTTATCAAGACTTTCCTGAAGGGGTGTCTGACGCTGTTTTGTCTGGTTCATAAGGGCGGCTATCTTTCCAAGCTCAGTATTCATACCTGTGCCCGTTACAAGAACTGTAGCACGGCCGTAGGTTACAAGGGAGCCGGAGAATACCATATTTTTCTGGTCTCCAAGGGCAACCTTTTCAGCATCTATGACATCGTCAGTCTTATCTACGCCTTCACTTTCTCCAGTAAGGGAGCTTTCGTTTACTTTAAGTGAGAAGTTTTCAAGTATCCTTCCGTCGGCAACAACCATATCGCCTGCCTCAAGAAGAACAATATCTCCGGGAACTACTTCCACAGAGGGGATTTCCATCTTTGAGCCGCCTCTGATTACTTTTGCGGTGGGAGAGGACATGGCCTTAAGGCTTTCAAGGGATTTTTCTGCCTTCATATACTGTACCGTGCCTAAAATGGCGTTCAGTATAAGAACGGCAAAAATAACTATCGTACTTTCTACATTGTCCGATGCAGCCGAAATTGCAGCCGCAATAATAAGGATTATGACCAGAAGGTCTTTAAACTGCTCAAAGAAAACCTGGACAATACTTTTCTTTTTACCTTCTGAGAGTTTGTTGGGGCCGTATTTCTGGGCTCTTGAAGAAACTTCCTCCCTGGAAAGACCTTCAAGAGAAGAACTTTGAGCTTCCAGTGCCTGTTTGCCTGTTTGATTGTAATAATTTTCTGCCATTGTATTCGTTCCTTTCCTTGTTTGTAGGGGCGGACAGGTAAATAAAAAAGACCTTCCGCCAACTGCCATTGCAACAGTTGTCGAAAAGTCTTGTTACCAAAATCAGGTGCATACCGCCAGGTGCCGTGGGCGACCGAGGTGTTGACGGTATATCTTTAAACTACTCCCTTTTCAACTTGTGGCAATTATAGCACGCCAAAGGCAGTAAGTCAACATAGATTTTCCATATACTGCTGTGAAAGCCGAGTTTATATATTTTTTTCTTATAATATCAGGATTGTGAAAAATAAAGAAAATATACATTTAAAATCCTTAAAGAATGTAAGACACCGCCGTTGAAAAGGAATATTCACTAAGGTTATAATGAAGGCAGTTTAAATCTTAACGGGAGGAAAAATATATGGAATATATCATACGTGAAATGAAAGAAAACGAATATTATCTCCTTAAGGATTTTTTATATGAAGCCATATATATACCTGAGGGTGTCTGCCCGCCGCCAAGGTCAGTCATAGAGCTGCCTGAGCTTCAGGTCTATATCTCGGACTTTGGAAAGAGGAAAGACGATATGGCTTTTATAGCCGAAGCCGACGGAAAACCAGCCGGAGCTGTATGGGTGCGCATTATGAATGATTACGGGCATATCGATGACAGTACACCGTCGTTTTCGATTTCCCTTTATAAAGAATACCGTAAATTGGGTATAGGAAAAGCGCTTATGGAAAAAATGCTTCATTATTTAAAACTAAATGGCTATGAAAAAGCGTCTTTATCAGTGCAGAAGGAAAATTATGCCCTGAGGCTCTATAAAAACCTTGGTTTTCAAACAGTCAGAGAAACCGATGAAGAATATATTATGGTAAAATATCTGTAAAATGCAGATTATCCTATAAAATTTTTTCTGTAAAAGGAATAAAATATGAAATAAATTCTTAACTTATAGCCGGCAGTCTTAAAACAGGGCATAAGGGAAGCTTCATACAGTAAATTATTAACATATATAAACCGCTGAGTCAAAATACTTGTTGACTATAGTTTGTTTTTTGTGTATAATTCTATGAGTATGGATTAAAGTGGTTTTAAAGCCTCGTTAAGCCTGCAAAGCAATCTCAGCAATTGGAGGGAGGGAAATTCATGTCAGAGGTAAGAGTTAAAGAGAATGAATCCTTGGATAGCGCTCTTCGCCGTTTTAAAAGAAGCTGTGCAAAAGACGGTATTATGGGTGAGGTTCGTAAAAGAGAACACTATGACAAACCCAGCGTAAAACGCAAAAAGAAATCCGAAGCCGCAAGAAAACGTAAATTCAAATAATTTTGTGATACAAAGAGGATGATTTAAATGTCATTGAAAGAAACGCTTTTACAGGATTTAAAAGCAGCTATGAAAGACAAGGATACTATTCGCAAGAATACCATCCAGCTTGTCCGTGCCGGCGTTCTTCAGATTGAGAAAGACAACCACGTTGAGCTCGATGATGACGGCGTCCTTGATGTAATAGCTAAGGAACTTAAAAAGCGTCGTGACTCACTTCCCGAATTTGAAAAAAGCGGTCGAACAGATTTGATTGACAATCTTAACAAAGAGATTGAAGTTTTGTTAGGATACCTTCCGGAACAATTGACTGAGGACGAAATTCAAAAAATAGTTGAGGAAACCATCGCCGAAACAGGTGCATCCACCATGAAAGATATGGGTAAAGTTATGGGTGCGGTTTCATCTAAAGTTAAAGGGCGTGCCGACAACAGAGTTGTGAGTGGTTACGTGAAAAAATTATTAAGCAAATAATTAA
>CABPCX010000047.1 GCA_902406135.1 uncultured Eubacteriales bacterium | reverse complement strand
ATATATTACATATAAGTTCAATTAAAATAATATTAAAAAAAAATTAAGAACCTGCGTCTGCCATAAAAAAAAGAGACGGTAAAAATACCGTCTCTCTGAAGTCTGTCAATATATAAGCAGGCTCTTTTTATACATCTCGTAAACTTCGCCCCTTGTAAGAGGATAAGGATGAAGCGCAAGTTTTCCGGGAGTATTGATAAGTGCGTCCGTATATCTTTCAACATCTGCCTCTGTAAATTCTTCCTTGGGTTCAAGTATTGATTTGAGGAACTTATCAAAGCTTTCAAGGCTGTCAAATCCGAGTATGCTTACGATGTTGTTTGTCTTTGTCTGGTCAGGGAAAAGTTCCAGATACGCCCTTGTAAATATGGCGTTTGCTCTGCCGTGGGGTATTCCCTTTTCATAGGTGGGCATATATCCGCAGGCATGGGGAAGTGATGTTCCCGCCTGTGCTATTACAATGCCCGCTATTGTAGACATAAGCAGAAGTTTTTCTCTTATTTCTTCCGTAAACTTTAATTCTTTTATGGCAGGTATACATTCGGCAAATATCTTCATACCGCTTTCAGCCATTTTATCACTGAGGAAGTTGGCCTTTTTAGAAGTATAGCCTTCGATAAGATGAGTAAGTGCGTCTACAGCTGTATTTACTGTTACCTTATCCGAAAGGCTTTCTGTATATTTGGCATCAAGGAATGCAACGTCCGCAAAGGCTTTCTGTACGGCTCCGTTTTTTGTACCCTGTTTATGAAGTGTAAATACCGCATACTGTGTAGTTTCACTTCCTGTGCCGGCTGTTGTAGCTACCTCAACAACGGGAGCATGGCTGAATTTGCCGTCCTGCATAAGCATTTCGGCAGTCATATCCTTATTCAGTATAAGATAAGAAGCTCCCTTAGCGGCGTCCATGGGAGAACCTCCGCCAATTCCGATAACAAAATCCGCTCCCTCTTCTCTGCCTATTGCCGCTGCCTTTTCTATGGTCTCAAGAGAAGGATTTTCCTCAACCTCGTCAAAAACAACATAACCTACACCCACTGCTGTAAGCGCATCTGTTACGTCCTTAAGAGAACCGTTTATTTTAGCGGAATGTCTTCCTGTAAATATTAAAGCTTTCTTTCCGAGTCCGCAAAAAACTTCTTTGTTCTCCATAATACAGTTTCTGCCGAAAAATACCTTTGCCGGCATATAATAGGTAAAAGCATTCATAAAGTATCCTCCTTTGAGTATGTTTTGAGTATTCTTTCGAGTCCGTTATTAATTTTCTCTGCCTCTTATAACGCTCTCCGCATAAAGGAACTCTTTGACAGCCAGCTTCAAATCGTCACAGGTGAGCATGGTAAGTCTGTCCACTTCTTCCTTTTCACGTTCTCCCTCACTGGCAAACTGGGGAAGGCTTCTTTCCCATTCGATATATTTCTGTGCCGCGATTGACATTGAATGTTCAAGCAGTCTTCTTGCTTCTCGGCCGTTTCCGAAGTTGGGAGCATTTATTCTTTCCTTAAAGAATTCAACAAGTATCTCTCTCCAGCCGTCTTCCAGCCTGTAGTTGGCGTTTCTTGCCAGAAGCTCAAAAATATCCAGCATTTCATACTCGTTATATGACGAGAAATTAACTGTGAATGTTATACGGCTGCTTATTCCGGGGTTTTCGTCCAGGAACTTTTTCATCTTGTTGTGTTTGTCGTCGATGTCTCCGCCGTATCCTGCAAATATTATGAGCTTGTCATGGCTGTGGTCCTCAACTTCTATACAAAGCTGAGCCAGCGCCTCCTGAGAAAAGCTGTCAGTTCTTGAAGTCTCGTTATAATTGACAAGGGAATATGCCTCGTCAATTATTATTATATCATTATCCATAAAAATGTCATGCACTTTTGCCGCTGTCTGTCCAACATATTTTGCTTTGAGCTGTGTTCCGGTTACATAGGCTATTCTGTGGCCGCTTAGTACGCCTTCCTCGCTCATCATTCTTGCAAAATATCTGGCAGCCGTTGTCTTTGCTGTTCCCGGAGGTCCGATAAATGCAAACACCTTATGTATTTCCGCTGTATTCAGGTCATAAAGCCTTCTTTTCTGGCTGTATGAAAATACTGCTCCAAGCTTGCAGAGAGTCTCTTTCATCTCCTGCTGTCCTACTATGTTTCTACAAAGGTCCTTATAGGCGTCAGTTTCCTTTGTATATACACATCTCTCGTTTATTTTGCCCTCCTGAAGAAGATGCTTTCCGTATATTACATACTTCTCCATAAAGTTAAGCTCTTCCTTATTAAGGTCCTTGAAAAACGGACTTCTCTTATCCGTAAAGTCAACGTCTTTAATAAGGTCTATGTAGTTTATCTTTTCATCTTCTTCAATACTGTCAGGAACTTTTCTGTTTTCGCCGTAACCGTAATATCCGTCTTCCAGCAGTTTTTTTCTATATATCTCGTATATTCTTTTGATACACATATCAGCCTTTTCTCTGCTGTAGCCGGTAGCAAAAGACGCATTTTCATATCCTCTTTTTTCGTATACCGCTATTTGTTTTTTATTCATAATATCACCCAATTACATTTTATCAGATAACAAATATTAGTCAATAATAATTATCAACAATTATTTAAAATTTTTAATTCTGCGTCCATAAGCTCCGCATCTCTTCTGTCATGGGATACGATAATACATATTTTGTTTTTTACCGCCTCTTTTATACATTCGCATATTTTTATTTTTCTTTTTTCATCTATGCCGTTAAAGGGCTCATCAAGGAGGAAAATATCCCCGTCAAAGGCTACCGCCCTGGCTATGGCTGTTCTCTTTTTCATTCCGCCGCTCATACTGTCCGGATATGTATCCAAAAATTCTTCCAGTTCCGCAGCTTCTATTATTTTCTCTGCCAGTTCCTTATTTCTGGCGGAAAGCATTATATTTTCCCTGGCCGTTGAATGGGGCAGAAGCCTGTCCTCCTGAAAAACATAGGATACTCTGTCTCCCTGCTTTGTTATGGTGCCGCTGTCGGCCTTTAAAATTCCTGCCGCTATATTTAGCAGTGTGGTCTTTCCGCATCCGCTGGGTCCAAACAGACAGATTGGTTTTCCCCTCTCAGCCCTTAGGCTAACACCGTCCAAAACCTTTTTGTCTCCGTAGCTTTTTACTATGTCAGTCATTTCAAACATTTTATCTTCCCACCACCTTGACCAGCAGTTTTTCAAAAATCATACTGAGTATAATTACCACCGCCGTCCAGGCAAAAAGCTCGGCAGTTTCAAAATATATCCTGGACTCCTGAAGTTTTCTTCCGATTGAAAAAACAGGAGAAGCTATTATTTCCGCTGCTATGCCGCTTTTAAAAGCAAAGCCCACACCGGTAACGGCCGCAGCCTTAAGATATGGCTTTACGGCAGGCACATATATCTTTTTTAATTTCACCGTAAAAGGATATTCAAATACCTGGGCCATTTCCAAAAGCTTTATATCAACGGATTCCGCGCCCGTAAGTATACTGCTCCATACTATGGGCACTACCGTCAGAAACGAAATAAACACCGGGATAAATCCTGTCTTTATCCATATAAGCGCCAGTATTATAAACGAAGCCACGGGAGCGGCTCTGACAATGTCTATAAACGGATTTATAAATGACTTTACGGTATTATTAAATACCGATATACTGCCAAGAAATATTCCCGTAAGCGCTCCCGCAAAAAATCCCGCTGCCGTCCTTATAAAAGAAAGTCCTATTATTTTGTAAAATTCGGCGGTCGTTATTAAATTTATCATCACTTTCAATGTGCCGACAGGCGAAGCAAATATTATGTCCTTTCCGATGGCCATATATAGTGCCTGCCAGACAAGTATCCAAAATACGAATACTATAAACTTTTTAGTTTTCTTCATAATAAAAATCCGCTCCCGGCAGGTTTCCTCCTATTGACTTGGGATTTGCTTCATAGAGCACTCCGTAAAAATCAGAAAGAATATTCTTCATATCATCGCCGTCTATATAAACGATATTGCAGTTGGGTATGGCTTTTTCGGCAGCTTTGGCAGACGCCATTATTCCGTATTTCTCAACAAGCTGTGCAGCCTCCGCTGTATTTTCGTTGACATACTCTATGCTGTCTTCATATTCGTCAAGGAATGTATCAACGGCTTCCTTATTATCTTTCAGAAAATCATTTCTTACTATTATACATCCCATGGCCATATCGTTTCCGCTTACGTTTTTCCATTCTTCCGTTAAATCAAGGGCTATTCTTATGTTTTCATTCTGCATCATTGCCGCCGTTACATTGGGCTCGGGAAGAATAACTATGTCAGCCCTTCCGTCGGCTAAGGCCGCTGCCGCCTCTGTATGCTCAGTCATAAATACTATTTCCGTATCATCTATGCCGTTTTTCTCAAGTATATAGTTTATTACATATTCGGGTACAGCGCCCTGTCCTGCCATATATATTGTCTTTCCCGATAAGTCCTGGACACTGTTTACGGTATTTCCGTTTTCAAGCACATAAAGTACTCCAAGGGTATTTACTGCAAGCACTGAATATGCTCCGTTATCCTTATTATAAAGAAGCGGCGCCACATTGGTAGGCACTGCCGCTATGTCAAGCTCTCCCTTGGCAATCTTTCCGTTTACTTCGTCGGCTGATGCGGCTACCGATATATTATAGAGCCCTTCTGTTTCTCCCCTTTCGCTTTTTTCCATAAGCTCTACCGTACCTATGCCCGTAGGTCCTTTTATTACTCCCACATTTATTTCCGTTTTACTGCTTGACGCACATCCTGTAAAAACCGATAAAGCTGTTACGGCTAAAGCCACATAAGAAATTAATTTTTTCATATCGATTCTCCTTTAATCAAATAAATTTTTCTTCCGTCTTTTCTGATGATTCCTTTCTGCTCAAACTCGCTGAGTATTCTATATAGTGTGGCTCTCCCCACCAGAAGGTATTCCGCCAGGTCTGTCATACTCATTCCGTCAGCCATATAGCACCCGTCTTCGGTCTGCCTGCATTTTATATTAAGATACCTTAATGTTCTTTCTTCCGCTCCTCCGGCAGAAAAAATATCAAGTCTCTCATTCAGAAAAGCCAGTGACGCGGTAAGATACTCTATATAATTCATATTTATTTTGTCCGAAGACGTCATAAGCTCCCTCATAAGGTCAGACGAAATAAAAACAATGTCGCTCCTGCTCTGGGAAACGATATCCGCAATAAACGGCCCCTTTCCAAAAAGCACCGCACCACCGAAGGCATCGCCGGCTTTCAGTGTATTGAACAGTATTCCCCTTGTCCTGTCCTTTTTTACCGAAACCCTTCCCTTCAGTATTATGCCGAGACTGTTTTTGTAATCGTCATATCCATAGATGGTTTCTCCCTTTTCAAAGGAAAGCCATTCCGCCCTTTCATCATTCAGCAGTTTTTCCATTGGAAAGTCATCCGCCTGGTCAAACAAAAAATTACGTCTCAGTATATTGATATATCTTTTCTTTGACTTATCATCTATTTTCTCCATACCGCACCTCATTTTGTATCATTTGAGACAGACAGAGTATATAACACCTGTTTTTATATGTCAATAAAAAAGCCCTGTACATTTCTGTACAGGGTCAAAATAATCTAATATCATGGAAGTATACCAAGATGCTCCAGGAGAATTTTTGTTCCTATTATTACAAGCACTACTCCTCCGGCTATTTCCGCTCCGGCCTTATATTTTGAGCCGAATACGCTTCCGATTTTAACTCCGGCCGCCGAAAAGGCAAATGTCGTAATGCCTATAAGCGTTATGGCCGGTATTATATCCACACTAAGAAAGGCAAATGTCACTCCCACGGCAAGGGCGTCTATACTTGTTGCTACGGCAAGGGGTATCATTGTTTTTACTCCCATGGATGCCGAACATTCCTCGTCTTCCTTTGCTTCCCTTATCATATTTATTCCTATGACACACAAAAGTATAAAGGCTATCCAATGGTCTATATTCTGTATAAGCGCCTGAAATCTTATTCCAAGCATATATCCTATAAAGGGCATAAGAGCCTGAAAACCACCAAAGTAAACTCCTGCCGTTACACTGTCCCTGACCCTTGTTTTCGCCAGTGAAAGACCTTTACATATTGATACGGCAAAGGCGTCCATGGAAAGGCCGACCGCAAGTATAAATAATTCAGCCAGATTCATCAAAAACATTCCCTTCAAGTATTTTCAGAAAAAACGAGCCCAAAGGCCCGGTCAAATCGATTATTTCGATTCAGTATATCAGATACCATTTTTTACGTCAAGACAAAGCATCCTGTACGTCCGCCGGCTCTTTTTGTTTTCTGTAACATTAAGCTGTGATTTTTTTCATTAAATATATTTTTTTGCAATAAAGGCTCAAATTCTGCCTCTATTCTGTTGACCTTGTCTCTGCAATAATTTATAATTAAGTTTCTACGTTAATATATGTGTGATTTCCCGCAAATAATATAAAAGCGGAATATTTACATCATAAAGAAGTAAATAAAAAGGAGAATACTATGGAAAACAATCAACTTGAAAAGCGTTACGGACTTGTGACGGCGATATGTATGGTTGTGGGCATCGTTATCGGAAGCGGTGTATTTTTCAAGGCGGAAAAAATACTTACGGCTACCGGCGGCGACCTTCCTACCGCAATACTGGCCTGGATAATCGGAGCCCTCATAATGCTCGTATGCGCTTACACATTTTCACTTATGGCCTCTAAATACGAAAAAGTAAACGGTATCGTAGACTATGCCGAAACCGTTGTAGGAAAAGGATACGCCTACTATATGGGCTGGTTCATATCGGTTATTTATTCACCTACCCTTGCTTCCGTCCTTGCGTGGATAGCCGCACGTTACACCTGTGTACTTTTAGGCGTGCCCGATGTTACAGGCGGCACCTGTATGATGATAGCAGGTCTTTTTATGTGTGCCAGCTATGCGGTAAATGCTCTTTCTCCCCGTCTTGCGGGAAAGGTGCAGGTAACTGCTACGGTAATTAAGCTTATACCTCTTTTCCTTATGGGTATAATAGGTACAGCCATCGGTATCAAAAACGGAACTACAATTGCCAACTTTACTGTTATTCCTACAGCCGCTGAGATAGCTGCCGTAAAACCCGATTATGTACCCGTGGAAAGTCCCCTTCTTACGGCTGTCGTTGCGGCTGCCTTTGCATACGAAGGGTGGATAATCGCCACATCAATAAACTCAGAGCTTAAAAACTCAAAGAGAAACCTTCCCATAGCCCTTGTCGGAGGTACTGTTCTTATAGCTCTCATATATATTCTTTATTATGTGGGTCTTGCCGGAGCGGCTGACAACCTCACTATGATAGCAGGTGCGGAAACAGGCGTTAAAACAGCCTTTTCAAATATATTCGGAGTATACGGCGGTACACTCCTTATGGTATTTGTAATCATTTCATGTCTTGGAACATTAAACGGATTTATGCTGGCAAGTGTAAGGGGTATTTATTCCCTCGCAGTCAGAAACGAAGAAATTTTCAGCTCCGTTGACAGCAAGACAAAAATGCCTACAAACTCAGCTATAGTCGGACTTTTTATATGCTATGCATGGCTGTTTTATTACTATGGCGCAAACCTTGCGGAAACACCCTGGTTTGGAATCTTCAGCTTTGACTCATCAGAGCTTCCAATTGTTACTCTCTATGCCATGTATATCCCCATATTCCTTATGATAGCCATAAAGGAAAAGGGATTTGGCGTATTTAACCGTTTCATAGCTCCCCTTCTTTCAATAGCAGGAAGCTTGTTTATGGTGTACGCTGCATTCCTCTCCCACGGAGTTAAAACCGTCCTCTGCTATCTTGTTGTATATGCGGTAATAATGATAGTCGGCCTTATATTCAAACTGGGTAATAAATCTCATAAATGATATATGGTTTTTATGACTGTTTACAACAAATATAATCGGACGTGCCTGACACTTCGTGATATTTGGGTAATGACAAAACAAAGTTTATATTATATAATACTTTCAAAATAAATAAAATATCTTATCAAGAGTGGTAGAGGGACAGGGCCCTGTGAAACCCGGCAACCGGCAGATGCACGGTGCCAATTCCCCCGCATTTATTTGCGGAAGATAAGTTTTATAGAATTAAAGCCCTGCGGGGCTTTTTCTTTTTCCCTCTCAAAATGAAAGGAAGGTTAGAATGTCAAGAAGTTTATTTACATCGGAGTCCGTTACTGAGGGACATCCCGATAAAATGTGTGACCAGATATCAGATGCTATACTTGATGCGCTCCTTGAAAAGGACCCCATGTCAAGAGTTGCCTGCGAAACGGCTACAACTACAGGTGTTGTATTTGTAATGGGCGAAATAACTACAAACGCATACGTTGATATCGAAAAAATCGTTAGAGATACTGTCAGAGAAATCGGATATGACAGAGCAAAGTATGGCTTTGACTGCGAAACATGCTCAGTTATCACATCTATCCATGGCCAGTCACCTGACATCGCTATGGGTGTTGATAAAGCCCTTGAAAACAAGACAGGCGAAGACACAAGCGAGTTTGATACAGGTGCCGGAGACCAGGGAATGATGTTCGGTTATGCCTGCGATGAAACAGATGATTATATGCCTATGCCTATACATCTTGCCCATGCTCTTACACGCAGACTTTCAGAAGTACGTAAAAACGGAACACTTACTTATCTCAGACCCGACGGAAAATCACAGGTAACAGTATTATACGAAGATGACAAACCTGTAGCCGTTGACACAGTTGTTATTTCAACACAGCACGACCCTGAAGTAAGCCAGGAGCAGATAAGAGAAGACATCATCGAAAACGTTATCAAAGCCGTTATTCCCGCTGAACTTTTAAGCGACAGCACAAAATACTACATCAACCCTACAGGACGTTTTGTTATCGGCGGACCTCAGGGCGACAGCGGACTTACAGGAAGAAAGATAATCGTTGACACATACGGCGGATATGCATGCCACGGCGGCGGAGCTTTCTCAGGAAAGGACCCCACAAAGGTAGACCGTTCAGCTTGCTACGCAGCACGTTATGTAGCTAAGAATATCGTTGCCAGCGGTATAGCTAAAAAATGCCAGGTACAGCTTGCCTATGCCATCGGTGTAGCTAAGCCCGTATCTATTCTTATCAATACTTTCGGAACAGGAAAAGTTTCTGATGAAGAGATAACAAAACTTGTTCAGGATAACTTTGACCTTAGACCTGCGGCTATTATCAAGAACTTTGATTTAAGAAGACCTATTTACAAGCAGACTGCTGCTTACGGTCATTTTGGAAGAAAAGACCTTGATCTTCCCTGGGAAAAGACAGACAAAGTTGATGTATTCAAATTCTGATTTAAAGGGCGGATTTAATTCCGCCTTTTATTTTTTTATACAATAATTTTATTTGACGATATGTTTTAAAACGCATATACTAATAATAGAGAAGTTGGCATTTTTTCTTGCAAACAGTAAAAAATAAGAGGTAAAGGTGTGATTTTTTATGGATAATGTCAGTCTGCCGGATGAAGTTCCGTTG
>CABPCX010000046.1 GCA_902406135.1 uncultured Eubacteriales bacterium | reverse complement strand
GCCTTGATTTTACTAGCTTTGCGGCTATGTCATCTATTTTGATCACTCATCCCAGTTATTATAAACGTTCTTCACGTCATCGTCATCATCAAGCATATCAAGAAGCTTATTCATCTTTTTGATATCATCTTCATTGTTAAGAACTGTATATGTCTGAGGAATCATTGTTACTTCAGCACTTACCATAGGTATTCCCGCATTTTCAACAGCCTCTCTGACTGTTTCAAAATCATCGGGTGCTGTCGTAATTTCATAGCTGTCTTCTTCTACGCCAAAGTCTTCAGCGCCAGCTTCAACAACAAGCATCATAAGCTCGTCCTCATCCATTTCAACTTCTTCCTTATCGATAACGATAAGACCTTTTTCGTCAAACATAAATGATACACAGCCTGATGTACCCATGTTTCCGCCGCCCTTTGTGAACGCATTTCTTACGTTTGCAGCAGCTCTGTTTCTGTTGTCTGTAAGTACTTCTACAATAACAGCTACACCGTTGGGGCCGTATCCTTCATATGTTATTGATTCATATGTTACACCGTCTCCGCCGCCGGCAGCTTTTTTAATACTTCTTTCAATTGTATCATTAGGCATGTTGTTTGATTTAGCTTTTGCAATGACCTCACGGAGTTTTCCGTTGTTATTAGGGTCAGGACCGCCTGCCTTAACAGCAACAGCGATTTCACGACCGATCATAGTAAAGATTTTACCTTTAGCCGCATCATTTTTTTCTTTTTTATGCTTAATATTAGCAAACTTTGAATGTCCGGACATTAAAGTTACCCCCTAGAAATTTTAAATTACAAAATATTTTATCATTTTTCGGGCCGGAGTTCAAGAAAAAATTATAATTACATATCATAAATTATTGATTAATTCGGTATAAACTGCCATTGCCTCTTTAATTTTTTTAACTTCGCAGTGCTCGTCTCTCATATGTGCCAGTTTATATTCACCGGGGCCAAAACCTATTGTCGGTACTCCCATGGCAACAGGAGTAATTGCGTTTGTTCCAAAATCCCAGAAGTCATATTTATCAGGATAGCTGCCATATACAGTTTTATATGCATCTTTAAGAGCCTGTGTAAGAGGCGCATCTTCATCTATCTTCCAAGGGTCATGCATAGGCTCATATACAAGCTTTCCTCCGTTCCATGATGTGTGGTACAGAGTTCCAACTTCCCATCTGGCGTCTTTTCCTTTAATAAGTTCATCCATTTCCTTTTTAACTTTATCAAGAGTTTCTCCAAGTACAAGTCTTCTGTCAAGATAAATACTGCACTCACTGGGAACAGCATTAAGAGAAGCGCTGACACAGCTTATATCAGATAAAACTATAGTTCCGTGAACATCTCCATCCTTTGAAAGTTTTTCATTGAGCTTATCAACTCTCTGTATTATTTCTGCCATTTCATAAACGGCATTTTTACCCTTTTCAGGCGCTGAGCCATGGGCTGATATTCCGTTTGTTATAATCCTTATCTGAGCTTTTCCCTTATGTCCCAGAGTAATAACATTGTCACAAGGCTCACAGATAATGCAGTAGTCAGGCTTAAGATTGAACTCCTTATAAAAATGCTTAAGATTCTCGCCGTCGCAGTATTCCTCGCATACAGTACCTGTTACATATATGGTTTTACCTTCTGTGTATCCCTTATCCCTTGCTAAAGCCGCAGCATAAACAGAAGCACAAAGGGCTGATTTCATATCAACAGAACCTCTGCCCCACAATGCTCCGTCCTTTATTTCTCCTGAAAAAGGAGGCACTTTCCAAAGTTCCTCATCATTGACTTTTACAGTATCCATATGACTGTCAAAATGGATTATTTTACTTCCGTTTCCTATTCTTCCTACAACATTTCCTACTGAATCTATTAATACTTCGTCATATTTAAGGTCTTCCATTGTTTTTTTAATAAGTTCTGCAAAGGCGCCTTCCTCATCGGAATAGCTTCTGGTTCTTACGGCCTCCTGTGCAAATACAATAAGTTTGTCCTCATAATTTTTTATGTCCATATTTAAAACCTCCTTTATATAAAATTATATTGATTTTTAGCATTAAAAATATAATAATATAAGCGTAAAATATAATTATTTTGAGGTATTTACAATGCAGGTATATAACATAAACATAAATGAAAACAAAATGGAAACCACCTCCCATGGTACAGAGGAATTTCCTGTTGCCATATACGAAACAATCCTTAGAAAAAATATACTTGGCTTTGTTGACTGGCACTGGCATAGTGAGCTTCAGTTTTGTTTTATTACATCCGGCACAGTCAGATTTACAGTCAATTCATTCTCGGCTGACCTTGAAAAAGGAAATGGCATTTTTATAAACAGCGGTATAATGCACACCTCAAAACCCCTTACGGAAGATGCAGCATATGTATGTATTGATGCCTCTCCCTCATTTATAAGCGGTTTTGACGGAAGTATAATGGAAAAAAACTATATAAAACCTTATATAGATAATCCTTCTCTGTTATTTGAAATTTTTAATAACGACAAAAGCCAGATAATACTCAACTACCTGCATAAGATTTACAGCATAAATAAGGAAAAGACCTTCGGTTATGAGCTTGAAACAGCTGCACTGCTGACACTCTGCTGGAAAGAGCTTCTGCAAAACAGACTTTCTTCCCAAAGGTCTGACGAGGTCGAAGTATATGCACGGCTTAAACAAATACTGGCATATATACACGAGCACTACAGCGAAAAAATTTCTCTCTCAGACTTGGCGGACCAGGTACATTTATGTCCTAGTGAATGCTGCCGTTATTTCAAAAAAAGAATGAACCGAACCATATTTGAATATATAACTGACTACAGGCTCAGTCAAAGCACCCAGTCTCTCATAAACCGCCCGGATATGTCCATAAGCCAGATTGCCTATGAATACGGTTTTGGCAGCACAAGCTACTATATAGATAAATTTAAAAACAAGACCGGCTCCACGCCCCTGGCTTACCGCAAAGCTTTTCAAAAGTCTGCTAAAAGTTAAACGGCTGTATCAAAACAGCCGTTTTTTTATAAGTCCTATATTCAAAAATCTTCTTATGAATGCGCTGTGTATCAGCTTTTTCCTATATCATTGAGGTCATAGGGTGTTACCTGATACACATGATTAATCCAGTTTATATAAATCATACTGGCCTGGCTTCTCCACTTGTTCACCGGATTTTTGCTGTAATCATCGTCTGGATAATAGTTTGCTGGCACCTCAGGATTTAAGCCTGCGTTTAAATCTCTTATGAATTCATTATTAAGGGTCTCCGTGTCGTATTCGGGATGGCCCATTATAAATATTTGTTTTCCGTCTTCCGTTTCTACCGCAAAAACTCCGGCCTCATCGGATTCGGCAAGGATATTTAATTCATCGATGCTTTCGATATCTTCCTTTAGTACAGTCGTATTTCTTGAATGAGGAATATAAAATTCATCGTCCATACCCCTGAAAAGCTCATTTTTTGCGTCTTCTTTTTTATGGAGATATACTCCTGAAAGTTTTTTAGGAAGTTTTACTTTCTTTATTCCATAGTGGTAATAAAGTCCTGCCTGGGCTCCCCAGCATACATGTACGGTACTTGTTACATGTTCCTTGGACCATTCCAGTATTTCCTTTATTTCGTCCCAATACTCAACTTCTTCAAACTCCAAAAGTTCTACAGGAGCTCCTGTTATAATAAGGCCGTCATAGTTATTGTCCTTTATATCGTCAAAGGTTTTGTAGAATGAAAGTATATGTTCAGTTGATACATTTTTTGACTCGTGGGAGGCAGTATGTATCAATTCTATTTCTATCTGTATGGGTGTATTGCTGAACAGTCTGCAAAACTGTGTTTCTGTAGCGATTTTCGTCGGCATAAGATTTAAAAATAATATTTTTAAAGGACGAATATCCTGAGACTGCGCTCTTGTTTCCGTCATAACAAATATATTTTCATCTCTTAAAATGTCTGCTGCCGGAAGATTATTGGGAATTTTTATAGGCACGTTACCACCTCCTTATGTTAAATATTTTCAAGTGCCTCTTTGATGTCATTTATTATGTCTTCTATATCTTCTGTTCCCACTGAAAGTCTTATAAGGTCTTCTCCTATGCCTGCATCTTTAAGCTGTTTTTCATTGAGCTGTCTGTGTGTTGTGCTGGCAGGATGGAGTACACTGGTTCTTGAATCCGCAACGTGGACAACTATCTTTATGAGTTTAAGTGAATCCATAAATTTTACTGCAGCTTCTCTTCCGCCCTTTATTCCGAAAGAAATAACTCCGCAGCCGCCTGAAAGATATTTCTTAGCTAACTCATACTGGTCAGAGTCCTGTAAAAATGGATAGTTTACCCAGGCAATTTTTTCATTACTCTTTAAAAATTCTGCTGTTTTTAAAGCGTTTGAAAAATGTCTTTCCATTCTGAGTGCAAGGGTCTCAAGGCCAAGGTTAAGTATATACGCTGCAAAGGGCTGGGGTGTTGAACCAAAGTCTCTCATAAGCTGTACCCTTGCCTTTGTTATATAAGCCGCCTCTTTAAAGTCCTTTGTATATACAACTCCATGGTAAGATTCATCGGGCTCAGTAAGTTCGGGGAATTTTCCTGATGCCTCCCAGTCAAATTTTCCGCTGTCTACAATAACTCCGCCGACTACAGCCGCATGTCCGTCCATATATTTTGTAGTTGAATGTATAACTATGTCACATCCAAACTCAAAGGGTCTGCAGAATATGGGTGTAGCGAATGTGTTATCTATAATAAGCGGAATGTTATTTCTATGAGCTAATGCCGCATATCTTTCTATGTCAAATACTTTAAGGGCAGGATTGGCAAGGGTCTCGCCAAACACAAGCTTTGTATTTTCATCAATAAGATTTTCAACTTCTTCATCGGTCATTTCAGGTGTGAAAAATCTTACCTCAATTCCCATTCTCTCCATAGTAACGGCAAAAAGATTGACTGTTCCGCCATATATTGCAGATGAAGCAAGGAAATTCTGTCCTTTCTGGCATATATTGAATATGGCAAGCAGAGATGCCGCCTGTCCGGAAGATGTGCAGAGAGCTCCAACTCCGTCCTCAAGGTCAGCTATCTTTGCCTCGACACAGGCAACTGTGGGATTAGATATTCTTGAATACATATGCCCGTCACATTTAAGGTCAAATAAATCTCCAAGAGTGTCCGCTGAATCATAGGCATATGTTGTACTCTGGTAAATGGGAAGAACTCTAGGCTCTCCGTTTTTAGGTTCATATCCTGACTGTATGCATTTTGTTCCAAGTTTGTAACTGCTCATAAAATTCTCCTTTCGCTTTTAAAACTTAAAATAAATATAAAAAGGCAGTGCCTATACAGACACTGCCTTAATACCAAAATAATATGATTCTGTTTAATATACAAATATATAGTATGACACAGACCTGACTATTTCCGAACGCAATGACACTGTATACGATATTTTCTGTTAATATTCATATACATGCACATTCGGAAATTTTTCATCTGAGTCACTCCTTTCAAACAATGAAATAATATAGTTGATAGGATACTATTAATTTCACTCTTTGTCAAGAAAAACTTTTAAAAAATCCGATTTATTTTTCAGCGTAATAATTTATGAGACATCCGTCAAGAATTATCTGTCTCTCATCGTCGGTTATGTCTCCCATTTTAAGTACGAAGGGAATAAGACTTTCTCCCTTAACGATGTATGCGGGTATTCCTGATTTCTTTTCCTCAATGGCCTTTTTGATTTCGGGAACAAAAATATAGTCGCCGTTTTCAAAAGGAGGCACATCTTCAAATATAAACGGAAGCATACCCCAGTTTATAAGGTTTGAACGATATCTCTTTGTAGCATATTCCTTTGCGATATTTGCCCATCCGCCAAGAACTTTCTGACAGCTTGCAGCCTGCTCTCTTGCAGAACCGTCGCCGGGTTTTACCGCATAAATTGTGCTTCCGATGCCGGCTTTTGTTATATCGAATTCAGGATAAACTGTCTTTATGGCATTATCCACGTTTTTAAGTTCACCAAGTGCTTCAATTGGGTTCTTTCCTTCAAGTCTTGCCTTTTCTGCTTTCTGTACTTCCTTAGCCTTGCCAACATAAGCAGGGTCCTTTCTTGAAAGTGCAAACTCAGCCAGCTTAAGAGGATTTGAACGGTATGATGAAGTTTCTCCTGAAGGAATAAGCTCGTCTGTTGTTGTTACAGGGTCTGTTATGAGAGAAACAACCTTAAGCACGATATCATCTGTCAGAGCGCTCATTGCGGGCCAGTCTGTTATATTGGGACCGAATCTAAGCTCTACAGAAGGGTCTGCCTTTCCAAATCCGTCATAACATCTGTTTTTGTATACGTCTCCGTTGAAGAAATATTTAGGTTTGCTGTAGTTGACGTCAAGGTCAGTAGCGGCTGTTATTACGCCCTTATTTATAGCTGTAGCGGCTATTGAGCGTGCATCCATAAGCGCAACCGAAGCTATCTGTCCGCTTGTTATTTTTGAACCTTCACGGTTAGGGAAGTTTCTTGTTGAATGTCTGATACTCAGGCAGTTATTTGCAGGCACATCTCCAGCACCAAAGCAAGGACCGCAGAATGCTGACCTTACAGTGGCACCTGACATCATAATATTTTTCCGTTTTCAACAAGTGAAAGGAATACAGGCTGGCTTGAAGGATATACGCTGAGCGCAAACTCTCCGTCTCCAATGGAATTGCCCTTTATTATGTCAGCGGCGTCGCAGATATTTTCGTATGTACCGCCTGCACATCCGGCAATTACACCCTGTTCAACTATAAGTCTGCCGTTTCTTACTTTATCCTTTAATGAGAATTTTATTGTATCGTTATCAAGCTGTTTTGCGCCTGTTTTTTCTACTTCATCAAGTATATCAAGAAGATTTGCGTTCAAATCTTCAATTGTATATATATTGCTTGGATGGAAAGGCATAGCTATCATGGGTTTGATAGTTGAGAGGTCAACATATATCATTCCGTCATAATATGTTATCTCTCCGGGAACCTGCTCTTTGAATTCACCGCTTCTTCCGTGAATATCATACCATTCCTTAACCTTTGAATCCGTACACCATACTGATGAAAGGCATGTTGTCTCCGTTGTCATAACGTCTATGCCGTTTCTGTAGTCAACGGAAAGGCCTGAAATGCCGTCACCGACAAATTCCATTACTTTATTTTTTACATATCCGTTATCGAATACAGCTCCAATAATAGCAAGGGCAACGTCCTGAGGTCCTACTCCGGCCTCGGGTTTGCCTGTAAGATATACGCCTATTACCTGGGGTCTGTCGATATCATAAGTTTTATTTAAAAGCTGTTTTACAAGCTCGGGACCGCCTTCACCCATAGCCATGGTACCAAGGGCTCCGTAACGTGTATGGCTGTCAGAGCCTAAAATCATCTTTCCTACTCCTGACATCATCTCACGCATATACTGGTGGATAACTGCCTGATGAGCAGGAACATATATTCCGCCATATTTCTTTGCGCATGAAAGTCCGAAAAGGTGGTCGTCTTCATTAATTGTTCCGCCAACGGCACAGAGGCTGTTGTGACAGTTGGTAAGTACATAGGGCATGGGGAACTTTTCAAGTCCGCTGGCTCTTGCAGTCTGAATTATTCCTACATAAGTGATGTCGTGGGAAGCCATGGCATCAAATTTTATTTTAAGTTTATCCATATTTCCCGATGTATTATGTTTATTCAAAATGCCGTAGGCCATTGTATTTTTTGAGCCTTCTTCTTTTGAAACTGCTCTGCCTTTTGCGGCTTTAAGTGCTTCTTCAGCATTGCCGTTATCTTCTATAATCGTTTTTCCGTCTACAAGAAAAACTCCTTTATCATATAATTTTACCATTTGCCAACCTCCAATTTTAAATTTTTTATATTATAACGCTTTAGCACGCTAATGTAAATACCTGCTTAAATAAACCCTGTTATAAACTTCATAACAAGTGGCATTGTAACCATACTGCATAAAGTTGTCACAATAAGTCCGGCCGTTGCGTACTCATCATCGGATTTATTCTGTGCAGCAAGCATACATACAACTACCATTGACGGCAGCATAGAAAGCGTAGTTATCATTATAAGCTCTTCGGCAGTAAGCACGCCTATGGCTCTGAGTATAAAGAATACTGCTATGGGAGCAAAAATAAGCTTTATGGGTATTGTAAGGAAAACTTTAGGTCTTTTTACTATGGACTTAAATCCCTTTCTTCCGATATCGGCTCCTATGTATATTAGAGCAAAATATTTGCTGGTTGAGCCTACATTTGTAACCGTATCCCAGGCTACGTTTGACGGATGTATATTTAACGCTATTAAAACAAGACCCACAATTAGAGATATAAAGGGAGGATTTATAAGCTTTTTAAGACTTATATCCCTGACTGATATCTGAGGCTTTGTAAGAACGGGTACTATTGTCCAGAACGTAACCTGGTCAACTATAACGTATACCGCCACTGCCAGCGCTCCTGTCTCGGGAAACATGGCTAAAAGAAGCGGATATCCTATAAATCCGGTATTTGGGAAACCTATTACAGCCATATTTATATAGCTTGTAGGAGGTTTCATTCTCATAAGTTTACTGCTGATATATGCAATTACAAGCAGTATGCCTATCATTAAAAACGAACATAGGAAAAACGGTATTTTATCCAAAACACCTTCTATTGTGGCTCCGTTTACTACGGTAGTACATACCATACATGGAAGTATCAGTCTTACTACCAAAGATGACAGCGCATCTATGCTCATATCATTAAGAAGTTTTATTCTCTGCGCCGCAAAGCCTATGGCTATCAGCGTAAAAAATACAAACATCTGATTAAGCAGAATATTAAATTGTTCCCCCATAATTTACCTCCATATTTAAAACCGTTTAACAATATAAAAATAAACTAAAAATAGAACACTGTCAAATAATAAAGAACAAAATGCTATAAAATATTCAGCATAAAAAAACAGTGATGCGTTTATACACATCACTGTTCCCGTTTATATTCCGCAGACAGACAGCGTAAAAACCTCATAAATACGGGATTAATGCGGTCTCACATTAAAGCTGCACTGCCTGTCTTTATTTCAGTCTTTCCCGTTTATCAGATTGAAAGAAGTTTAACTACTTCATAGTATTCACTGTCTATTTTTTTCTGCATATTGAGAGCTTCATTAATGTCTAAAGCTTCATATCTGCCTCTGTTATAAGCGATTATTTTATTTCTTTCACCGTCAAGTATCTGTTTAACGGCAAGATATCCCATCATTGATGCATGCATACAGTCAACGGCTGTAGGTATTCCGCCTCTCTGTAAGTGTCCAAGTACAGTAGCTCTTGTCTGTATTCCTGTAATATCCTGTATTTTCTTTGCAAGTTTTACAGTTCCGCCGACACCTTCAGCAACAACAACAAGATTATGTCTCTTGCCCTTGCTTCTGTTCATAAGTATCTGCTCTATAACCATATCTTCTGTAATAACGCCCTTGCTTTCAGGAATAAGAACTTCTTCTGCTCCACCTGCCAT
>CABPCX010000045.1 GCA_902406135.1 uncultured Eubacteriales bacterium | reverse complement strand
CCTTTTGAGAGTATGGAAAATGAAGATATATATGAGGATAGTTACAACATATCGTATCTCAATGAAATGATTGAAAAATTACCAAAGGAATATATGGAAATAATTGTCCTTAGATTTTTTGAGGATATGAAGATCAAAGATGTTGCGGAAGTACTGGATATAAATGAGAATACTGCCAAAACAAGATTGTATAAGGCTCTCAGATTATTGAAGGAGGATATGGTGGATTATTATGAGTGATAGAATGGATCAATTTAAAAAACAATACGAAAGTATAAAAGCACCGGAGGATTTGATTATGAAAGCTAATAAAGAGATAAAAAAATCAAAGGCAAAAAGAGGATTTAAAACTGGAATTGGAGCGGTAGCAGCATTTGTTGTAGCCGTTGGAGTAGTAGCAAATGTAAGCCCTTCATTTGCATACGCAATGAGTGATGTGCCCGTTATGGGAAGTCTTGTAAGAATTGTAACTCTTGATAAGTATGAAAAGAGCGAAGGCGGATATGATATTTCCGTAAATACTCCTCAGATTGAGGGACTTATCGATGAAGAAACTCAGGCTAAACTTAATGAAGAATTCAAAGAACAGTCACAGAGTGTAATTGCTGCATTTGAGCAGAATGTAAAAGAACTCAAAGAGCAGTTTGGTGATGAAGTTGTTCATATGGGTGTAGAATATAACTACGAAGTAAAAACAGATAACGAGGATATTCTCGCTATTGATACTTATACTTTCTATGCTGCAGGTTCATCAAATTCAGTACACAACTACTATACAATCAATAAACACACAGGAGAAATCTACACACTTAAAGGTATGTTCAAGGAAGGTGCAGACTATGTAACACCTATCAGTGAATATATCAAGGGTGAAATGAAGAGAATGAATGAAGAAGAAGGCGGAATGTTCTGGATTGCAGGCGAACCGGATGCCATTGACGGATTCGATAAGATTGCCGAAGACCAGAATTTCTATATCAACAATGATGGAAATATCGTTATCTGCTTTGCTAAATATGAAGTAGCAGCAGGAGCACAGGGCGTTCCCGAGTTTGTTATCCCCAATAGCGTGGTAGCAGACATACTTAAATAAGTTAATCGCGATTAATATATAACACCCTCGAATACGCCGGACGAAAGTCCGGTGTATTTTTTTTATTTTGTATAAATCGGAATTTACAGGGCAATAATATCCTCAGAGAAATCAGATATACAGATGATTTCACTTTTACGGAGGTGCGATAATGAAAAGGAACAAATTTAAAGAATTTTTAAACAGCAGAGGACAGTATGCGGCTGTTTTTGCGTTTATAGTTGTGGCCGGTATATGTGCCGGAGCAGCGGCATTAAACGGTCCTCAGGAAGAAACAGCCATTGAGACAGAGCAGATGCCTCAAATCGTTGCCCAGTCAGATACAACCGTAACAGAGCCCGTACTGACAAATAAAAATGCTCAGCCTGAAAACAGCACAAACGGCAGCACATCAGAAAGTACAGATACGGCTCCCGGCACAAACTCACAGCCTGAGAATAATACGGCGGTCCTTGACAGTGAAGAGGGCGAAGATACGGAAATAGTTATGAACTGGCCCGTTGACGGAGATATTTTACTTGGATACAGCCCTAACACACCGCTTTATGACGTGACCCTTGACCAGTACAGAACAACGGATGACGTATGTATAGCGGCAAATGTAGGTGAAGACGTAACGGCTGCGGCAGGAGGTACTGTAGCGGAAATAGTTGAAGATGAGGATAAGGGAAATTACGTTGTTATTGACCATGGGAACGGCTGGGCTACTACATACAGCCAGCTTTCCGACATCGGACTGTCGGTTGGCGAAGCTGTAGAGCAGGGCGAGACCATAGGAAAAGTTGCGGAACCTTCAATTTACTCATCAGCCATGGGACCCCATGTGGAATTCAAGGTTACTCTTGATGACAGAGCGGTAAATCCCGAAGCGGCCATAGGATAAAATAATGAAAAAATGCGGGTGTTGAAGCTAATCTTTTTAAAGTATGCAGATACACCCGTTTTTTTGTCGCATAAACATCATATTTAGGTGTTGGGTTTTTTGGAAGATGTGGTATAATAAAGGAAAATATTTTGTGCTTGTAATGTTGCGCTTAGCATACTAATTTATTGCTTAATGCAGAGTCAAAGGTCTTTGCAGAAGGAGGAAACTAAATGACATATACAAAGGAAACTGCTGAGAAGCTCAAAATCAGAATAGACTATAATAACATGATGAAAAAATATGTAGGCGAATACGGTATATCCGATGCCGAATTATCAGCTCTCAGCGGAAAAGCAGCAAAAGCCCATAAGGCAATGGAAGAAAAACGCAAAAACGGCGGTATGGACTGGAGAGACCTGCCCTATAATCAGGACGAGGTAGTTAAGGAAATAAAGGCCTATGCTGAAGAAGTAAAGGATAAGACAGATGCTTTTGTAGTACTTGGAATAGGCGGCTCAGCCCTTGGTCCCATCTGTGTACAGCAGGCCATAAACCATCCGTTTTATAATGAGCTCCCCAAGGAAAAAAGAGGGGGATATCCTAAACTTTATGTGGCTGATAACGTAGACCCTGAAAGACTTTCATATTTATTTGAGGTCATCGACCCTGCCAAATGTATATTCAACTGCATTTCAAAGAGCGGAAGCACTTCAGAGACCATGAGCCAGTTTATGATAATAAAGGAACTTCTTGAGGAAAAACTGGGAAAAGAAGCTGCCGCAGAGCATATCGTATGCACAACTGACTGCGAAAAGGGAAATCTTATAAAGATAGCTAAAGAGGAAGGATATAAGACATTTATTATTCCTTCAGGAGTAGGCGGAAGATTTTCAGAGCTTACACCCGTTGGACTTCTTCCCGCTGCAATGTGCGGAATAGACATTGAGCTTCTTCTTCAGGGCGCCGCTTATATGGACGAGCTTTCAAAGAATGAAGACTTTTATAAAAACCCCGCGTATATGTTTGCGCTTTTAAGCTATATTTCCATGGAGCAGGGAAAAAATATATCCGTTATGATGCCCTATGCCGACAGCCTTAAATATGTTTCGGACTGGTTTGCACAGCTTTGGGCCGAATCCCTTGGAAAGAAAACAGATGCTTCCGGAAACGTAGTAAATGCAGGACAGACACCCGTTAAATCCCTTGGTGTTACAGACCAGCATTCACAGGTACAGCTCTATACGGAAGGTCCCTTTGATAAGATGATAGTGCTTATAGGTGTGGATAAATTCAGAAGAACAATGACTATCCCCAAGATTTACGGAGATATACCCAGCCTTGGATTCTTAGGCGGAGTTACACAGAATAAACTTATAGCCACAGAGCAGATGGCTACGGAATATGCCCTTCAGAAGGCAGGCAAATCAAATATGACAATTACTCTTCCCGAGGTAAATGAGTTTACTCTTGGACAGCTTCTTTATATGTTTGAGGTAGCTACAGGCTTTGCGGGTGAACTTCTCAACATAAATGCCTTTGACCAGCCCGGCGTTGAGGAAGGTAAAAACGCTACTTACGCTATGTTTGGCAGACCCGGATATGATGAGAAGAAAGCCGAGCTTGATTCAAAGCCCGAAAAGAGCGAAAAATATATGATTCAGTAATTTAATATACTTAAGAAGTATAAAGCAGGAGTTTCAAAGGTTTCAGCCTACGAAACGCCTGCTTTTTCGTCGGAAATGAATCCCTTCAGCACGATAAAAATATAGTTTTTATACGGCCTGCGGCAGAAGAATTTATCTTCTGCCGTTTTTATTTTGGGGTAAATGCCAATGGCGAAATTTGCGATTTATAAACTATTCCTGTGCCAGTAAATGACAAAAAATTCTCCTGCTTAATGCTATATTCTAACTAACGTAACAGTGTATGCAAAGGGAGGAAAAAATATGCAGACTGATTTAGAAACAAACGGCACAGGCACAGTCTTTCCGACCAACGTCAGACAGATGGGAACTGCCGATGACGGATTGAGAATATATATGGAAGACTATGTTCATACATATCTGTATCAATACGCAAGAAGCAGCGCCAACGGAGAAAAACTTGCTGTACTTATGGGCAAGCATCTTGTGGTTGACGGAAAAGACACCGTTTTTATAAGCGGCGTTGTACAGGCCAAATTTACGGAAAAGCTTAAGGGTATGGAGACCATAACCGGACAAAGCTGGAAGTACATAAGCGAAGAGGCGGAAAAATATTTTGCCGACCTGGAGATAGTAGGCTGGATGCATTCCAGACCGTCATTCGGAGCCTTTGTAACATCAAGGGACGAGGCCTATCATAAAAAGGTGTTCGGCGGAAAGGACCAGGTATTTTTTGTAGTTGACCCCGTTGACAGGCAGGACAGATTTTATGTGCTCAATGACAATGGAGCGTCCCTCAGACCTGTAAAAGGATATTTTGTTTATTATGAAAAGAATGTTCAGATGCAGGAATATATGCTTGCCAACAGCCTTGTCCAGCCTAAAAATACCGAAGTCGACGAGGAAGCAGAAGAAAAAATAAACGCTCATATGGACGCTGCCGGAAAGATACGCTCAGTCCTTATGAATAAACAGGTGGAAAAGGTAAAGAGAATAAAGCACAAATATGCAGCCTTTACCCTTGTGAGTGCGGCTTTATGTATGATGTGCGTATTGATGAGTTTAAGTATAGTTGAGAGCGTATCCAGAATAAACAGACTTGAGACAGAAGTAGTTACAGTTAAGGAAAGCGTCGAAAAACAAAAGGAAGAGACAATGGCTCTTGCTGAAGATGTGTCCAATTACAGCCCTGTCATTACCGTAATGGCCGCTGAGAACAATACATCAAAAGAAGAAGGAAAGGAGGAAAAAAGAACATATAAAATTAAAGAAGGTGATACTCTGGCGGAGATATGCAAGCTTTTTTACGGTGACGACAGTAAGCTTGAGGAAATAATTGCCGTAAACAATATTACAGACCCCGATGTAATTTATTATGGTACCGAGATAATACTTCCATAAATAATTTAACCCCTTTACCGCCTGAGGCGGTATTCCCCAAAAATATGCCTGATATGGGCGAAAAAAATCCCCTTTACGTAAAATCCGTAAAGGGGATTTTTATATTTATGATGTTAAAATACGCCGCATATTCCGGCCAGAATAATAAGGATAGCAGCTATTCTTATACCTTTTTCGGCATTTTCTCTTTCCGCCTTTATGAGGTTTTCGGGATAAATGGGATTTATGGCAAACATCAGGCCTGCTATAACCCAGGCAAGATTATAATATAAAAGATTTCCTGAAAACTGGGATATTATGAATCCCGATACAGACACTGCGGCGGCTGTTATAAGCTGTATATTGAAACTTATTTTCATAACCTTTATCTTGTCAGTTCTTCCATTCTGTCAAGGAGACCCTTGAAAACTTCCATGGCGTCTTCAACGGGCTTTTTGGATGTCATATCCACTCCGGCACCCTTGAGCAGGTCGATGGAATATTCGGAGCATCCCTTGCTTAAGAAATCAAGATATCTGTCAACGGCAGGCTGTCCCTCATTAAGTATCTTTCTTGAGAGGGCGATGGCGGCACTGTAGCCCGTTGCATACTGATATACATAAAAAGCATTGTAGAAATGGGGGATTCTTGCCCACTCTATATCAATATAGTCGTCAACTACGATGTCGTCTCCAAAATAGAGTTTGTTCAGGTCATGATATACGGCTGAAAGATTTTCGCTGTTAAGAGGCAGGCCTTCAGCTGACATTTCATGGGCCTTCTTCTCAAATTCCGCAAACATTGTCTGGCGGAAAAGGGTTCCCCTAAACTGCTCCATAAAGTAATTTATGAGATAAAGTTGTTTCTGAGGGTCTTTTTCCGTTTTGAGCAGATATTCCATAAGAAGGGCTTCGTTGCAGGTAGAAGCCACTTCTGCCACAAATATTTTATGGCCCGAATATACAAAGGGCTGTTTTTTCCATGTAAAGTAGCTGTGGAGGGCGTGGCCCATCTCGTGGGCTACGGTGAACATACTGTTTACCGTGTCGTTATGATTTAAAAGCACGTAAGGGTGTCCGCCGAATGCTCCCCAGGAGTATGCTCCGCTTCTTTTTCCTTTATTTTCATATACGTCTATCCAGCCTCCGTCAAAACCAAGCTGAAGGGCATCGGTATATCCGCTTCCCATAACGCCGAGGGCTTCTTTTACGGTCTTTTTGGCTTCTTCATAGTTTATTTTCCAGTCTATGTCCTTTACGAGGGGAGCATAAAGGTCATACATATGAAGTTCGTCAACGCCAAGAAGTCGTTTTCTGAGGGCAACATAGCGGTGCATAAGAGGCAGAGCCTCATGTACTGCGTCTATAAGATTACCGTATACGGAAACGGGAATATTGTCATCTTCAAGGGCCATTTCCATGGCGGATGAATACTTTCTTACATTGGCATAGAAAATATCTTTTTTAACTGAAGCGTTGTATGTGGCCGCTATGGTGTTTTTCTGTTTCAGATATGTTTCGTAAAGGGTGTCAAAGGCTGATTTTCTAAGCACTCTGTCACTGCTTTCCAGATATGAAACATATTTTCCGTGGGAAAGCTCTTTTTTGTTTCCGTCTTTGTCCGTTATGTTTGGAAATTCCATATCCGCTTCATTTATCATAGTGAATATGGTCTGGGCTGATGAGGATATCTCATCAACGGAAGCAAGCAGTTTTTCCTCTGCCTCGGAGAGAGTATGCTCTTTCTGGCGGAGTATGTTTTCTAAAAAATGCCTGTAAAGCTCAAGCGACGGGCATTCTTTATAAAATTTATCCACAGTTTCCAAAGAAAGTTCGGATATTCTGGGGACAATGAATGATGAAAGAGACATTACTTTAACGGCAAGGGTATCAGCCCTTCCAGAGAGTGTCTGATACTTGGAGTTTGTACTGTCTTCATGAAATTTCATATAGGCATAGACATATATTCTGTCTAATTCTTCAGCAAGCTCGTTAAAAAATGAGAGTGCTTTGAAAAGTTCCTCGCCGCTTCTGGTCATGGAATCTCTGAAATTTTCCACAAGGGGAGCTTTTTTCTCAAGTTCTTTGTATTTTTCTTCCCATACTTCATCCGTAAGGAATAAATCTTCGGTATGCCACATATATTTTTTGTCGGCATCCTGTCTTAAAGGAATTTTGTTTTCTGACATTAAAATCACCTCATCAGAAGTATACCACATTGAAAAGGGAGTGTATACACGGCCGGGCATAATTTATGAGGCATTATCAGCAGGCAGGAAATATTTAAAATAAGGGGGAGGCATTTTGTTTGTATTTGTACTAAATATAAGAACTCTGTTCTTAAATAGCGAAGGCTTAAAGATAAATATATTGCCATAGATTGGTTTTGAGTGTATTATATAATTATCAAATAAGAAGGAGGCTGCGGACATGAAGCAGGCTGAAAATTTAAAAATATTGATTGTATCCTCAGAAGCCGCTCCATTTGTTAAAAGCGGCGGATTGGGAGATGTTGCAGGCTCTCTTCCAAAGGCACTTAAGGCCCTTGGAGCTGATGTAAGAGTTGTTATACCCAAATATAAAAAAATAAAAAACGAGCATTATATAAATATTGAATTTCTTGGAAGTTTTAACGTAAAGCTGGGCTGGAGAAAACAGAAGGCCGGCATACTTTTCAAAAATGAAGACGTACCCGTATACTTTGTTGAAAACGATTTTTATTTCGGAAGAGACGAACTTTACGGATACGGCGACGATAACGTAAGATTTGCCTTTTTCTCAAAGGCTGTCATAGATATGCTTCCCTTTGTTGATTTCATACCTGACATTATCCACTGCAATGACTGGCAGACAGGTCCGGTATCCATGATACTTAAGGAATCCTATAAAAAGATTTCATATCTTAAAAACATAAAGACCCTTTATACAATACACAACCTCCAGTATCAGGGCAATTTTGACCCTGCGTCACTGGAAATGTTCGACCTGCCCAGCTATCTTTACGATAACGGCACCGTTGAATTTTACGGCAGAATGAGTTATATGAAAGCCGGTATAGTATATTCCGATGTCATAAGCACAGTAAGCGAGACCTACGCCAAAGAAATACAGACCGAAGAATACGGCTATGGATTTGACGGAATAATGCGCTCTGTAAGCGACAGGCTCAAGGGCATACTAAACGGCATTGACTATACCGAAAATGACCCTGAGACAGATAAGAGAATAGACGTTAATTTCGGTGTGGACTCCATAGAGAAGAAGAAAGAAAACAAAAAACTCCTTCAGAGAAGCCTTGGCCTTGAGGAAAGAGACGTACCCATGGTATGTATAATATCAAGACTTGCAAACCAGAAGGGCTTTGACATACTGGCAGGAGCCATGGAATCTCTCATGCAGAATGATATACAGTTTGTAGTGCTTGGCACAGGCGAGAGAGAATATGAAGATATGTTCAGATATTATGAAAACCGCTGGAAAGGCAGATTCTGTTCATGCATTATGTTTGATGACGTGCTTGCCCAGAGAATATATGCGTCGGGAGATATTTTCCTTATGCCCTCAAGATTTGAGCCCTGCGGACTTGGACAGATATTCAGCCTGAGATACGGAACCGTGCCCGTTGTAAGAAAGACAGGCGGCCTTGCCGATACAATCAGACATTTTGATGCCGAAAGCTGCGAAGGCAACGGATTCCTATTTGAAACCTATGATTCGGGCGGAATAATATGGGCCCTTGGAGAAGCGCTCAAAACCTATGCGGATAAGGACAAATGGAACAGACTTATTAAAAACTGTATGGAAACAAAGCTGTCCTGGAAGGATTCCGCAGCTAAGTATATTGAACTTTATAATGAAATGCTGAATAAATAATAAATTGCCCCCATATATTTTCTTGACAGTATGTGGGGGTTTTGCTTTTGAATATATTAAAAAAGGCCTGTGTATTCATAGGAATGGCAGTCGGAGCGGGATTCGCTTCGGGAAGGGAAGTTACGGATTTTTTTCTTGTCTTTGGCCCTGACTGGGACAAAGGTCTTTTATTTGGCGGAATTTTATTTTTTATAACTGCCTGCGCCATATCGTACATAGTAAGAAAACATAATATAAAGGACTATCCCGAATTCCTTTCGGTGGTGCTTGGTGGTATGCCGGCTGTTTTTACCCAGTGGGTATCGGGACTGTTTTTTATAATGATGTTTTATGCCATGGTTTCGGCGGCAGGGGCTGCGGCGGGACAGTTTTTTAATATGCCCTATATGTACGGGACAGCATTTTTTATAATTGTCTGTGCCGTTATTCTGCTTAAGGGAATAAAAGCCATTGAGGATATCAGTGTTATGCTGGTGCCATTTCTTATGGCAGGCATAATATTTATATCACTTTTCTCAAAGGGAGACGGACAGGCGCTTGATGTCTGCGGCAGAGGCTCCGTATATATATCGGCGGTAATATACGTTTCCTATAATATAATTGCCGCGCCCGCCATAATAATAAGTTCCCAAAAATCCAAATCCGTATTTGAGGATATGGCCATAGGAATTTTATGCGGAGCGGCACTGACGGTAATGGGCATTGCCGTAGGGAAGGCCATAATATCATCACCACAGACGGTTAAACTTGATTTTCCACTGGCCGGTGCGGCTGCCATGTCAAAACCGGGATTTAAGTACTGCTATATGGCTGTTTTTTT
>CABPCX010000044.1 GCA_902406135.1 uncultured Eubacteriales bacterium | reverse complement strand
TTTTTGATATCTTCCCAAGATAGATCCTCCTTTCCCTGGTTTGCTCTCAAAAATTTATATTCGGAATTTTGCGTAAGTTAATGTGGGGGCGCGGTCGAAGACCGGAGCGGGAAAACTTTTTTCAAATCCCCCCGTTATCATCACCCGGGTCTTTATTCATATCCGTACCTGCGGTTATACTCTGCCACACAGGCACAAAGAGTATCGATAACTTCATCGGTCTTTCCTTCGTTCATCATATTGTGGAACTTACGATGATTGGACTCACTTAAAAGGATGAGGTTCTCAGGATCAAATCTCTTTTCCCAGTTATCCCGAACGGGAAATATGTGATGGAGGGCGCATCCTTCCACCCTGGCGTTGTTATGTATTAGTTCGTATATGTCCAGCCCCTGATATCTTACTTTCATATATGCTGCAAGGGTATTCCACCGGCTGCCGGAGTAAAAGCGGCGTATATTCATATCCCTTGTTTTGTCATATTCCTTATGGCGCCTGGACATACAGGAGCAGCGCTCTGACTCAAGTATGCGCTTTCCGCACCTGGAACATCTTTTGTATATAGGCATAACATCACCCTTTTTGTTTATTGTGCAGTTTTAGACCGCTTTTTTATCTGAAAATCCATAATAAAAAAGACAGATTATACAAAGGATTTCTCCCTGAATCTGTCCGTCATTTTATAGTTATGCAACATTACCATATTTTACATAATTCATATTCTGTTAAACATTCTTTTTCGCCTCATATAATGTAGATGTTTTTTCGAGACGTCCGTATTTGACTCTTTCTTATTAAATCAAATATCCTTTACAAAGAAAGCTTTTCAAGGGCATTATTTATCTCATCGGCTGTTACTCCGATATATCTTTTCGTATAGTTCACATCATCCTGATTCAGCACCAGCATTATCATAGTAATATCAACTCCCGATGAATAAAGCTCGTGTCCCAGAGTCTTTCTCAATGAATGGCAGCCTATCTTATCCCTGTATCCAATCTGGGACGCTGCCCTGTTTAATATGTTCCAGTACTGCTGTCTGGTTATATGCCTGTCACGGCTTCCTTTGAGAGGTGCAAAGAGATAGTCTTCTCCGTCCATATCTGCACAGTAATCTTTGAACACCTTTTTGAGCTTCTTATTTATTTTGAGGTAAGCTTCCTTGTTCTTTTTGGACTCACGGAAATATACATACTCTCGGTCCTTGACGTCCTTCACCTTTAAGGGAAGTATGTCGGATATCCTTCGACCCAAATATATGCCCGTAAGAAACAGCACATAATCCCTCTCCGAATAGGAACGCAGGACTTGTGCGAATTTATTTATGGTGTTTTTTCCCCTTATGGGCTCCACTGAGTTCATTCGATCACCGCCAATAAAAAAGAACGTGGGGAACACGTTCTTAGTTGTTTACTTCATTTCCTTATAATAAATATTATAATTTAATGTGTCAGCTTTTTTATCCCTTTCTAAATTATTTATATGCACGGACTGCTCATACAATTGATTTCCATAGATATTTTCATAGATTATTTTTATATTCATATCTTCAATAATGACTTTATCTTGCATCTCCATTTCTTTGTCAAACTTTATAAGTATTTTCAAATGGTACTCATCATTTTTGGAAAAATCAATATGGTTACAAATAATCTCATCATTAAGTATAATTTTTGTATTTATTGCACTATCTGCACCAACGCTCTTTAGATCAACAGTCCAAATAAATGAATTCTTTAATAATTTATTAATCTCATCATCTGTACTTTCTTCCACAATTTCCTTTAATAAAAACGGCAATTTTCCATTTGCAGTTGTAGTATAAACTGTATTCATATCTCTATATGCATATACTTCATTTTCTTTTACTGAAAAAACATCAGTATTGAATATCTTATAAACTGATGATATGATTTTCAGATGCGGCTTCACCCTTAATTTTTCAAAATCCATCTGCTTAAACTTTGAATAGTCCAGTGTAAAGTATACGCCAGCCACTGCAGCAGCTGCAGTCATTATACTTCCATAGTATCCCATAAGGTCGCTTTTATCCCAAGCATCAATGAGAGGGCATCCCCTACCATAGAATACATTTATCAAAAAAGGTACTGCTATTGAAAAGCATACTATTAATCCCAGCATTATAAAAATGTCAACCCATGTCATATACTTTTTAGTATTCTTCTCAGTATCATTCTTAGTATAATTCTTCATATCCTCACCCCATAAAGATTATAAATAAATACGCCAAAATAAGCAATCCTTAAGGGCAGGACCTTTATTTCCACACTACCACATTACCATAAAAAAAGTGTCATTTAGTCCCAACTTTATGTTTTTTTGAAATTTTCCATAAGTTTTCTTATGGCTCTGTCGTGGATCCTGAACACCGTACTCCTGCTGCAGTGCATTCTGGATGGCAGTCCGCTCCATCTTATGTGCCTTATGTAGCGCAAGCTTATTACTCTGTATTCCTCATCATCCAGGCAGGAAAGCAGCTTTCTCATCATTTCCCGCATTTCATATATTTTCGTTAGCTCCGACACCAGGTCTTTTATATTCATTTCCACTCTGTCGACTATCTTTATGGCTGCACCGCATACCGGGTCACTTGAGTCCTTTGTATGGGGCATACCGTCTATTTTTACTGCCCCAATATCCCGCATACTTTCCTGGGTCTCCTTCTGGAGCCTTATCTGAAGGTTGATATCTTTTATACGCTCATCGGCTGTTCCGTATTCCCAAAGCAGACGCTTTATCTGTTTTTCATCTTCAGTTATCAATCTGTCCCGCCTCCCCTTTACTTAACAGACTTATCTGTTCCGAACATTTTTTATCGTATTCCTCAGCCATATTTTTAAGATCCTGTTTGAGCTTTTTAAGATGTTCTTCCAAATGGTGCGGCTCTTTCAATATCCTTTCGTATCCCTTATATATGGCTTCCATCCTTTTATACTCGTAAACACAAGCTTCGATGTACTTTTCCTCATCTTCGCCCGTCAGACCCTTAAGGCCGTCATTCTGCCTTTTAAAGAAATCCTGCCAGTAGTTTTCGTCCATTCTTTTAAAGGCATCAGCTATTCTTTTCAGCCTGTATCCGCTGAGACCGTCGGTACTTATATTTTTTCTGCCGGCAGTGATTTCCCTGGCCTTTTCCTGCTGTTCTCTGGCTTCGATTATACTTCTGGATTCGGTCTTAAGCCGTTTTATGGCATCATCAACGCTCATACTTCCACCTTCATATCATTAAATATTCTTAAAAATTCTCAAACCTTGTCATTTCCTTTATGAACCTAAGTTCAAAGCGTCCTGTGGCACCGTTTCGCTGTTTGGCTATCTCGATATCGGCGATGCCCTTATTTTCGCTTTCCGCCCTGTAATACTCATCCCTGTAAATAAATATGACCACATCGGCATCCTGCTCGATGGAACCTGACTCTCTAAGATCTGCCAGGGTCGGATGCTTATCGTTACGGCTCTCCACCGCCCTGCTCAGCTGGGATAAAACTATTACCGGACACCCAAAGGTCTTTGCCAGATTTTTAAGTCCTCTTGTTATCTTGGCTATCTCGTTGTTTCTGTTATCGCCCGGAGTATTTATAAGCTGCAGATAATCAATGGCGATGAGCCCTATGTCCTTTCCTCCGCTGTATTTCAGCTCGTGGCACTGCATATATATGTCCTCTATGCCTGTAACCATATCGTCATTAAAGTGCAGGCAGTCCACCGCCTTTAAAAACTTATCCGAGTATTTTTCTATTTTTCTGAAATCCTCGCTCTTTAACATACCGCTTCGGAACCTTTCGTTTCGTATGTTCAGTGCCGAAGAATACATCCTCATGGCTATCTGCTCACTGCTCATCTCCAGGGAGAAAAATATGGCGCATTTATTATTCTTTTTAAGCTCCGGAGCGGCGTTTTTGAGTATATCCAGACAAAGAGCGGTCTTTCCCATGGACGGTCTGGCGGCTATGACTATAAGGTCCGAATCCTGAAGTCCTCCGGTCATTTTGTCAAGTTTTTCAAAACCCGTTCTAAGTCCTGAGTATGCCGAGCCGGATGCTATCCTTTCATTTACCGTTATGAGTGCCTTTTCCAGCGCCTCGGATATGGGCAGGAGCTTTCCGGTAGATATATAGTTTTCCTTCTGCCTATCCAGTACCGATACTATTTCCTCAATGGTCCCACTTTTGGCCTTCTCCTTGAGCTCATTGGCAGCGGCTATGGTAGCTCGTCTGTATTCTTTCTCCTGCAGCACCCTTATGTACTCTTTTATATTTACCGATGTACCGATGCTTGAAGCTATATCGGCCAGTATCCTTACCCAGTTTTCATCCGGTTCCCTTTGGGAAAGCCTGTCGGAAAGCACCACCACATCTATGCTCCTGCCTTCCTTGGCCAGCTCCTTCATTGCCTTGAATATTCCCCTGTAAAGTCCCGTATAAAAGCTTTCTTCCCTCAATGAACTAAGTGCCATCTGAGCCGAATCACTATCCATAAGCATACAGGAAAGCACAGCCCTTTCACTTTCTACGGAGCAGGGAATTTCCGTTGACGATGTGCTAGGTGTTCCTGAACTTTCCTTTCTCTCTGATGTTTTATCCTTCATCTGCCTGCCTCCATTTCCTGCTCAAGCTGTCTGAAATATTCCTCAGTCTGGCTTTTTCTTATATCGTTTTTCTGCTCATTTTTCTGACTTCTTCCAGAGACCATTTTTACATAAAGGTTGTCGAACTGCTTTCTCAGCTTGTCCGCAGAGCGTATATTCTGTTTCCAGAAATCGTCCTCAAGGGCAAAGTCCAGAACGTCCAGTATATCCTTCTCACTTCTTTTATCCAGCCTTATCATCCTGTCTATTATCTCCGCCCACTTATTGAGCCCCTTGTCATCAGGTACCTTCTGCTTCGGGAAAAGTCTCAGTGTACCGTCTCTAAGCCTTCTGGCTGCTTCCATCTGGAAGCTGTCTGAAGGAAAGCTGTTTTCTTTAGTTTTCTTTTCTTTTATTTTATTTTCTTTTATTTGTTCATTATTGGCGTCATTAACTGAGTTATTGACGTCATTTACTCCGTTATTTCCGTCATTAACCAAAAAGGACAGAATACTGCTATGGGTTGATATGGCTCTCATTTCCTCCTCGGACAGCAGCCATATCTTTCTGTTTACCGTCAGTCCTGTACGCTTAAGTGTGGACCTGTAATAAATGTCCTGTATACGTTTGGAAGTCAGTATTTTGGATTGGAAGCGGCCGCCGCTGAATAGTTCACACGCCACCAGCATCTCAATCACACCCTTGACGGTATCCGCTTCAGGCTGGTATTTCCCCTGAAGCATCTCCATTATGTCCCATATAAGATTTTCCTCATCACGGCAGTAGTATCCGTGGTCATCATAAATGATGCATAAAAGACATATATACACCATTGTGGCCAGGTATCCGTATTTGAGCTTGACCGGACGCAGTTTCCTATCCCTTATAAGTGTTGTATAGAACGGGAAATAGTCCAGTCCGACCTTAGTCGGTGCTGCCATAGGCCTCACCCCGCTTTCTTTTTACGGTGCTTGTCCAAATTTGGGCATATGTAAAGGATTCTCTCCATCCGTATTTTGTGTTTATGGCAGTTATATGAAACTCATATATGCCCTCTATCACATATCTTTGGCCGTCTATATTTATTTTCTGACCGGGTGCCATATTCAGCCACGCCCTTATGCCTTTGAGCCTTACTGCCGGATATGGCAAATATACCGCCCTTTCTGCTTTTGTCCTCAGGTCCACTTCAGGCCTGCCATTTTCCATGGGCGCACCTCCTTAAGTTTATTTATAGACCTATCTTTCTCTTAAAATAAAAAATCCCTCTTTCACCGTAAATACAGGTGTCAAGGGGACATTCCTCGGGTCTCACTTTATCTTTCCTGCTCACCAGCAGTTCATCGCCTTTAAATGCGGGAGCGTATATCCCGCATTTATCAAACTCTGACCAGTCCGTCTTTATACGATGTTTACAGTTTCTGCAAATTCTATTATCACTTATTTTAACTATTATCCTTTTCAGTTTACATCCCGCCTTACCTGCTCAATCCGAAATGCCGATCTCTACTATGCCTGTCCAGTTCCTTAAGTTTCGGATCATATCTGCCATACTGCTCTCTTCCATATCATACTTACCATGGGGCGATACCCTGTGATATCTTACAGACATGACTACCCTTGGTGAATGCAGCCCTGCACTCGTCTGCTCCTCTACTACTATCCCGCTGTTATCCGGGAAGGAACATCTATAATAATTAACGCCGAGGCGCGGTTCGTAAAACCATACGCCCCACGCCTCATAATTATCTAAAAATGCGCGTCTCAGTTTATCATTTGTAAGTTTTACCTTCATAGTAAACACCTTTCCCTGTATTCCTGCCTTCTCTTAAACGCTTGTTTTCTTCCTTGAGCCTGGTATTTATGATGCGTATTTCAATAGACTTAAGAACCGCATAGCTTAAGGCATACCATCCTCCCAAAAATGCCAGCTCAAATATTGTAAGTTCCATAACGCCACCGCCTTAATCTTCTGTATCTTCCGCCAGCTCCCAAGCCATATACTCCGGGTGATCCCTCAAAAACTGCTTTGTCTTTTCACAGCCCGCTTCATCACCGATCTCGTCTATGGGTATCTCTCTTATGGGCTTTGGCTTGTAGTTCTCATCTACTATTTTGTAGAGCCCCAGCTTTACAAATATAGGCATTACCTCCTCCATATATTTCGCCTGCTCCTCAGGCGTTCTCCTGGTACAGATATTTATTACCTTGTAAACTCTCTTCGGCCTTACTCTGGGCATATGTATCACCTCTTTGATCTATTGGTAAATTGTATGTGGCAGGGGTTGTACATCTTGACTGGTTATTTATCTATGAGCTTCCACCAGTCCATATCAAGTACCGCTGCTATTAATTTTGCTCTCTCTACCCCGGGAGTTCTCTCCCCGCTGGAATATTTGAGCATAGTCCCATATTTTATGCCGGTCTGTTCACTGACCTGTTTTGCTGTTATGCCTTTTTCTCTCAATATATTGTTGAGTTTCAAATTATCACTCCTATATATTGTTAATACATACAATCTGTGGTAAAATATAAAAATAGAATTTTAACTGTCAGTTTATCTATGAAAGGAGTTTCCATGAAGCAAAAGTACATTGATTATTTCAAAGATTTATACACGTTCTGCAATGACAAAAACACAAGATCTTGTCATATTGATTTTGATGAAGATAAATCTCATGATTTAGATTGCTTAGACTATCTTGATAGTGCTGGCTATATAGACATAATAGCTGCCGCAATGGGTTTTTACGAAGTAGAGATAACTCCTGACGGACTTGATTTTGCTGAAAACGGTTTTATAAATCAGCCGCCACTCCCTGCAATTCAAGGCAATAACAATATTTACGTAAATGGCACAAATAACACCGTTTCAAATAACTATAATGAAATATGTGATCAAATTACTTCATCCGAATTGCCTGATGAATATAAAGAACTTATTGAAACCTGCTCTATGAATTAAAAAATCCAAAGCTTTCATCCGATAAGAAGAAAGTAAAAGTGCGTGATTTCATTTCTAGTATTTCTGATAATGTCCTTACCGCAACAGCAAGCGAAGCTTTAACCATATTAATTACAACACTCTTATCCAAAATATCGCTTTAACCTTTGCATAAGTATTTTTGCTTTAAGAAGAATCAAATCTCCTATCCCTGTATACTGTACTGTTACAGGGATAATTTTTAATGGAGTAATGTTTTTCTTTTTTTCGTACTCCTCGTAAAGACAAACTCTGACTTTAGTAAATAAATTAAAAGTCAGTATCATAAGGTATTTCTTATCACAGATCGTAAACTTAACAGTTATTGTCTTCATCCTCCTCTTTATCCCTTCTTTCTTCAAATAAAGCATTTACCTCAACATCCAGTGCATTGGCTATTTTAAGTACATCGGTGTCAGTTATTATTTTTCTCCCATTAAGCATATTGCTGAAAGCCTTACAGTCATATCCTGCCATTTTACCTACTGCACCCTGCTTAAGACCTTTTTGTTTAATTATGTATTTTACGTTTTTTGCAATTATAGACTTCAAGTTTTCACCCCTTTCATAAAGTTTCTTGAGTTCACCTAAAGAATAACTCAAGATTTATTAGTTGTCAATCCTTTTTCTAAATATTCTTGAAGTTTTTTCTTTACAATTCAAGAAACCTAGTGTATATTTGACTTAAGAAGAGAGGTGTAAGGAATGGGTATTGGTAAAAGGATCAAAGAAGCCAGAGAAAATCTTGGTCTTACTCAGAATGAGCTTGGTGCTCTTATTGGAATAACAGGCTCAGCCGTTACGAATTATGAAAAAGAAACGAGCCATCCTAAGGAAGCCGTTATGTATAAGCTGATAGAAGCACTGGGAGTTGATGCAAACTATCTTTTTCAAGATGTTGTCAATATTCCCAAAAAGAAAAATGATGTTACTATATCAGAATTTGAACACATAAAAAAATACCGCCGTCTTGATGAACACGGTAAGCATATGGTCGATACCGTTATGGATGTCGAGCTTGACCGAATAGAAAACGGCGTGAACAGCACATCTGAAAATGGTGCAAATGACATTATATATATCAATTTTGCTCAGAATACTGCTTCTGCAGGCGGAGGCAATACTCTTTTTGGGGATCTGGATGACGAGCCCCTCGCTTTGACTGCCAACAGCATAACCAGAAAAGCCGATTTTCTTGTTAAAGTTTCGGGAGACAGTATGCTGCCGTTATATTCAGACGGTGATACAGTCCTTGTCAGCAAGGAGCCTGTAGATATTGGTGACATAGGTCTTTTTGTTATCGATGGAAGCGGATACATCAAAAAGAAAGGAAATCAGGAACTGATCTCCTTAAATCCGGATTATAAAAATATACAGATCAACGAGTTTGATACAGTCTACTGCATGGGGAAAGTAGTAGGAAAACTTGAAGATGAATGGAAGAAAAACGGATAAGAAAGCGTCAATATGATAAAAGTAGTCTGGTTAAGGGGTAAATACTAAAGCTATTAAAGGGAGGCATACTTATGGGGTTAAGATTTAGAAAGAGTTTTAAAGTCGCACCCGGGGTAAAAATTAATGTTGGTAAAAAAAGTGTCGGTCTAAGTGTCGGAGGTAAAGGCGGAAGAGTTACAGTAAATTCCAGCGGAAGGCTTACAAAGTCCGCAAGTATACCCGGAACCGGTATTTCCTACGTTGAAACTGAGAAAATAGGAAAAAGCAAACAGTCATCAAAAAGACGCTCCAATAAAACAGATAAAAATATTAATAAAGGTTCATCTTCAGAAAATAAAGGTATAAAACGTAAAGGCTGTTTAATTCCGTTATGTGTATTTTTCGGCTTAATTATATTAATAGGTTTAATACCTACCACATATGCCACAAATATAACAATTTCATCAGAAAAAACTGAATACGATATAAAAGAGGAACCGTTTTTAACACTTCAGCTTGAACCTGACAATGCAACTGTTACAGATATTGAGTTCACAACTTCTGATGAAAATATTGCGGAAATTGTAAAAAGCGGAGATACATACTTAATTCAGCTGAATGGATCAGAAGGCAATGTAATCCTTCAGGCTGAAAATAGTAAAGGTGTTACCAGCAACGAATTATCAATAAATGTTATTGATACAGAGAGAATA